>CALFMQ010000252.1 GCA_937879825.1 uncultured Phycisphaerales bacterium | reverse complement strand
GTCCTTACCCGATGACATCGATCACACGCCCCGCGACCACGCCCGTCGCCGCAGCATTGCGCTCCGCCGGGTGGCGGTACATCGGGATCGCGCCGGCGCTTGGCACCGGCTCATCATTCGTGAAATCAATACCGCCCGGCACACGAGCCGCGATCAGCCGAGCCAGTTTCTCCCTCGCCGCGTCCTCACGCGACACCTCCGGCTTCGACACCGGCTGCGCTGGCGCGAGCTGGGCCGAGGGCGACGCCGAACGCGACGCCACGCCGTACGCGCGAGCGATGTGGAACGGGATGGTCGGGCGAATGGAGGTCATCGGCTCGCCAAATATACCCCGCGCACCCGTCCTGTGAACCCAAGACAGGCGGAAAGATGGCGAAACTGCGCACGCCATTCCGGTCCGCCGGCGCGTTATTGATCATCACGCGCAACCCTTGCGCGTCCGATCAATCGACCAATGCGGGCGACAGGAGTCGAACCTGCACGCCGTGAAGGCACGGGAACCTAAATCCCGCGCGTCTGCCAGTTCCGCCACGCCCGCGTTTCTCGACCTACGATTCTAGCGTGCAATTCCCGTGTGCTCGCCGACAATAACCGGGTGCCCAAGGAGACCCGAGATATGTCCAATCATGCCAAGCCCCAGACCTTCGCGCCTCTCTTCCTGCGTCTGGCTCTGGGGGCAACGTTCATCTGGGCCGGCGCCGGCAAGCTCATGCCCCAGGACTACTCGGGCCCCATGGCCGCCACGCTCGCTTCCATGAACGAGGGAACCATCCTTCAGGGCCAGTGGCCTCCCCCAGCCGCCGCGCCCGAGTCCGAAGCGCCAGCCACCCCCGAGTCCAGCGCCGATGCAGCTGCTGGCGATGAACCAGACCCCGACTCCAGCGCCGAGTCCATCGACGACGAGCCCGGCGCCGAAGCAGAACTCACCACGGGTGCATCCTCCGTCGCCGAGCCCACCGTCATCGAACAGCCCCTCACCGTTCGGGCCCGCCGCGTCATGTCCATCGCCGGCATGCTCAAAATGAGCGCCGATGGCAACGATCAACGATCCCGCTTGGTACCCAAGGCGCTCGGTTCGGATGCTTGGGCCAAGTCGCTCGCGTGGGCCGCCGTCTCCACCGAACTCGCCGCCGGGGCCGCCCTTCTCTTCGGGTTGTTCTCACGCCTCGCGGCTCTGGGAGTCATAGGCACCATGGGCACCGCCCTCTGGCTCACGCAGATCGGGCCCGCCATCCGCTCGCGGACCGGAGACAACTTCCTGGGCTTCCTCCCCAAGCCCGAGATGGCCTCGCCCGACTGGATTCAGATGTGGAACACCATGATGTGGCAGTTCGGCCTGCTCGCGATGGCCGGCGCGATCCTGTTCATGGGCGCTGGCAAACTCAGCCTCGACGCGTGGGTGTTCGGCTCCAGAAACGCGCCCAAGCCCGCGCCGCGCAAGCCCGCCTACGACAAGCAGCGTCCCGAAACACCCCCCGCTCCCCCTCCGCGCCCGCGCCGACCCGATCACACGAGCGATATCGAACTCGACTGACGCGCCGGCACCGCCGACCCCAGCGCGTACAATCGCGCCATGCGAGCACGGACGGATCGCACCACAACCGGCGCGCGCCGCACAGCCCTCGCCTGGGCCATCTCCATCGGCGCGCACGCCGCCGTGATCGCGGTCATGCTGATGGTCGTGCAGGTCGTCATCCCCCGCGATGACGACGCCCCCATCGTCACCGTCCGTTTCGACGATCCGGGCCTCGCCCCTCCCAAACCGGTTATAGATCAACCAACCGATCCAGCGCCGCAAGCACCCCCGCCGACGATCGCCATCCAGACGCCGCCTCCAACGTTGCCGATCGAAGCCCGAAGCGCGCCGATTCCCGAAGCGCTCGCGCCGATGCCCACATTCGACGCCGCACCCCCGCCACCCATCCAGACCGTCGCGCCCCCCGAGGTGCGCTTCGCCGGGATCGGCGCCGGCAACGCGCGTGACATCGTCTATGTCGTCGACGGCTCCGGCTCCATGATCAGCGCGATGCCGATCGTCGCTGACGAACTCTCAAAGTCGCTCCGGAAACTCGAAGCCATTCAGAGTTTCCAGATCGTCTTCTTCCAGAATGACGGCTATGTCTCCTTCACGCACCCGGATTTCGCGCAGACCGCTGTCCCCGTCACGCGCATGGTGCCCGCCCGCCGCTCGTTCATCGAGTCCGCCATCAGGTGGGCATCCTCCGTCAGGCCCAGCGGGCGCTCCAACCCGATCGAAGCGCTCGAGGTCGCGCTCTCGCTCCGACCCGACGCCATCTTCCTCCTCACCACCGACATCACCGGCGCCGACGCGTGGACGCCCGAGCAACGCGAGTCGTTCTTCGCACGCCTCGAAGCGCTCGATCCACTGGCGCGCAACGGTGTGCGCCGGGTCACCATCAAGACCATCCTGTTCCTGGACGACGACAAATCCGGAATCGTGCGCGAGATCGGCGCACGATTCGGCGGCAACAACGGCTTCATCCACCGGAGCCGGGAGGACCTCGGCCTGTGAAACTCAAACTCGCTACGCAACTCACCGCCATGAGCATCACCGCCATGCTCGCGCCCGCCGCCATCGCGCTCGCCGCGCAGGACGCCCCCGCTGGCGCCGGCAGTGTCAGGGTCGGAATGCTCGAGGCGTTCTTCGTGCAGCGACACCCCATCACCCGACAGGTCGAGTGGATCGGTTCCTTCATCATCTGGGCGCTGCTCATCCTCTCGGGCTTCTGCATCGCGTTCCTCGTGATGCGCCTGCAGGAGAACCGCAAGCGCGACATCATCGCGCCGGAGATCGAGCGGCGCGCCCGCGAACGAGCCGCCTCGGGGCTCCCGAACGAGATCGCCGCCATGTCCGCCAACAGATCGACCTTCTTCGAGTCGGTCCTCAAGTCCGCCGTCGATCAGCACCCCCACGGGCACGGCGCAATGATCCGCGCCGCCGAGACCGCATCCGAAACGCTCACTTACCGCCGGCTCCGCGCCATCGAACCCCTCAATGTCGTGGGCAATGTGGCCCCCATGATCGGTCTCTTCGGCACCGTCTACGGCATGATCCTCGCCTTCCGACAGATCGTTCTGGGCGGCGGCACCCCGGATCCTGTCGCGCTGGCCAACGGCATCGGAACCGCGCTCGTCACAACATTCTGGGGCCTCATCGTCGCGATCCCGGCCCTCTCGGGGTACGCCCTACTCCGCAACAAGATCGACGGCCTCACCTCCGAAGCGACTCGCGCTGTCGAAGAGGTCATCGGCCTGCTCCGCGGACCGGGTGACTCACGATGAGCCGCCACGCGCACAGACTCCCCGCCGACCTCCGGTCGAATCTCACCCCGATGATCGACATCGTCTTTCAGTTGATCATCTTCTTCATGGTCGTTGCGCAGATCACCCGCCACCGTGCCGTGGAACTCACGCCACCCATGATCGAAGCGCGCCAGAACAACAACGATAAGAACAAGGCAGCACCCATCATCATCCATGTCATCCCTGGGGCGACAGAGGAGTCCTCGCCCGCATACCGCCTGAACGATGAGTCATTCGAGCGCACCGACGAGGGCCTGTCGGCGCTGGCGCGCCGCGTCGCGGAGTCGATCTCGCGCGAACCGGGCGCCGAGGTCCATGTCCGCGCCGACCGTCTCGAGGACTACGCCCGAGTCCGCCCCGCCCTCGAAGCCGCCCGCAAGGGCGGCGCGTCGACCGTCGGGCTCGTCACCATGAGCCCGGGCACCACGGACGAGGAAAGCACCCCATGAGCGGAGGCAACCACCAACCAGCCCGCGACGCGGGCGCGTTGATCGATTACGACGAGCGCCGCAAGCGCGCCCGACGGCCTGCGCTCCCGATGATGGGGCTCAATGTTGCGCCGATGATCGATGTTGTGTTCCTCCTGCTCATGTATTTCATGCTCATCACCGAGTTCCGCGCACCGGAGGGATCGATGCCGCTGAACATCGCCGGGCGGGGGGCCGAAGCCGCCGATCCCTTCGCCCTCCCCGAAGCACCGATCACCATCGTCGTCGAGTCGCTCGGTCAGGGCCGCGCCGATGCACTGTGGCGCGCCGACTCACCGATCATCGGCACCGGCTCGGGATTCGCTTCCCTCACCGACGCCGCCTTCGCACAACGCGGAGGCGTGCTCGCGCCGAGCCAGCGTTTCGACATCCGCCCCGCCCCCGGCTGCCGATGGGAACACGCCGTCGCGACCGTCAACGCACTCCGCCTGGCGCGCTACGAGCAAGTCCGCCTGAGAGGGGAAGGAGAATGAGGATGCGCTGTGCCGCCCGGCTCGCTTCGTTCGCGGCTGTGTTCCTCGCATGTGCTGCACACGCGGGCCCTGTCGCCGATGCCGCCGTCCGACTGGGGCAACACCTAACAGGCCTTCGACAGCCCGAACCCTCGGACATGCAAGGCCTGTCATGGCTCTCCGATCTTCCGACACGCATCCCAACCAACGCAACACCGGCCGAAGCGCTCGCGCTCGCCGAGCAGTGGGGGGGCGCCGCCAGGCGCGCCGGAGTCGAATGGCGCGTCATGTTCGCCATCCCATCGGATAGCGACGCTCAACTAGCGCGATACATCGCCCAACAGACCATCGCGATCGCGGCCGATGCCGAGCGCCGAGTCGAAGCAGCCAAGGCCGCTTCCGACGATGCGCAAACCGAAGCGCTCGCCGACCGCGCTCTGGTCGTTCTCCCGCTCGATGCATCCAGGGCGCTGCTGCTGCACGCCTCGTGCGGAAGCGAGGAGTCCAAGAAGCGCGCACTCACGGAAGCCGCGGGCGAACTCCTCCTGCGTCCCACCGACGCCGGTCCGTGGTACGAGACGCAGCGCGCCACGCTCGCGGCCCTCGCTCTCTCCATGTCGGGCAACCACGGGGCCGCCCGACAGGTTGAGGAGTCGGCCGATCAAGCAGCCCGACTCATTGCGCCGGCGGACGATCGCCCTTCTTTCCGCGCCGAGCGCATCCTGATCGGGGCGCAGGTCAAGGCGGCTTCAGGAGCACCCGCCGCCGCACGCAGCATCATCCGGGCCGCGCTCGACTCCGATCCCTTCGTGATCAACGCCAAACGCGACTGGTACGCCTCGACCATCGCGGCGTCGATGCACGCGCTGCTGGCGATCAATGAGGCCCGCGCGTCCTCCGATCCCGCGACACGCCAGGCGGTACTCGCCCAGGCGCTCGTTCCTATTGAACAACTCGCGCGCTCCGCTGAAACGCCCCAGGATGCTTCATTCGCGATCTCTGCCGCCGCCAGCGCCATCACCCTCGACTCCCGTTTGGCCGCCGCAAGCGATTTCGGGTTCATCGCCCACGCGATCACCTCGCCGGAGGCGATCGCCGATACCGACCGCCTGTCGCGCATCATTGCCGGCGAAGCATTGAATGCGCACATCCAATCCAGCGCAGATGTCGCGCTCATGCGCGCACTGGCCGAGTCCTCCGACCCGCTTGCCCGCCTCGATGCTGCAGATCGAGCCGTGTTGTTCGCCCAACAGCATGCGGACGATATCCGCGCGCCGGGCATCCTCGCGTGGGGCGCATCACTCGCCGCGAGCGTTCCGCATGCTCCCGAAACCGATGCGATCGTGGTGCGCGTGCTCTCGGAATCGATCAAGACCTCTCCTCGCCATTCCGGCGCCGACGCGTGGCGTTCCCAGCTGGCATCGGCGCTCATCCGGCAGGCTGCCGACGAGTCCGCTGTGGAGTTCCCGCGGCTGGTCGATGAAGCCGTGCGCGTGCTGGATCATCGGTCCGCCCAAGACGCCGCGTCGGGCGCGGTGCTGGTCTGGGCGGGCGAGCGGATCGAGGACGCCGGCGGTGTCGGACGTGATTACTTCGACAGAGCCCTCACCAGCACCCGCACACTCACCACCGATGAAGCTGTCCGCGTGCGCGTCCGTGCGCTCGTCGGTCTGACCCGCGACGCCGCAGCGTGGGCCGAAGCCGAAGCACTCATGCCCGATCGCCTCGCCGACGCGGGGCCCGCGGCGTGCATCGCGCTCATCCGACTCAACCGCACCGATGAAGCACGTCCCATCGCCATAGCGCTCGATCATGAGTCCTTACGACTGCTTCTGGCGAGAGTCGATCGACTCGCATGGGCCGTAACTATGTCGGACATCGAGCGATTCATCGAGGATGTCCGCGCCGATCCCATCCGCAAGCAATGGCCGGACAGCGCATGGCGGCTCATCACCGAGCGCGACCCTCCTAATGCGGCACACGCCGCGTGGGGGCTCCTGCTGGCGGGTGAGGGAAGACTCGCCGCGATCTGGTTCAATCGCGCGATCGAACAGTCCGGACGCTCACCCGCGCTCGCACGAGGGCTCGCAGAGTCGATTCTCCTCACCGGCGACGATGCCGCTGCGTTCGCCGCGTTCCGCAATATGGCGCAACTGACCGAGAGCGATAAGACTTCTCGCGACTACTGGCACGCCCAGGCACGGCTCGCAGAGATTCTGGTCCGCCAGAACGCCGACGGCTCGCGCACCGACACCATCGCCCGCCTCATCCGACGCCTCCGCACCGAACCAGGATTGGATCAACACCCCGATTGCGCAGCACGTCTCGACAGAGTCGCCAAGACCGTCGGCGTCGCGCAATAGTCGATCGCTACTTGTCCAGCTCCGCGAGCCGCGCCCGCACATGCCGCTCGATGACTCGCGCCGCCTCGTCGTACGCCGACTGCGGCGATCCGATCGGATCGGGGATGTCCCGCCCCGACGGATCGAGCAGCCGCACGTCAACGCTCGGATCGATCGCGCGCGCCATCTCGGCGTGCGAGCGCGTCATCGCGTACACCACATCAGCGCCCGCGAGAACCTCGCGCGTCAGCGGCGTCGCATGGTGGTTCGACAGATCCGCCCCGAACGCCCGCGCCGCCACGATCGCCTCAGGGGTCGCGGCCGATCCTCCGAACGCGGAGACACCGGCGGACCGCACAACCGTGTCCACGCCCGGTGGCTCCTGCGCCAGAATCGCTCGCGCGATCCCCTCAGCCATCGGGCTCCTGCAGGTGTTCCCCGTGCATACAAACAGAATGGTCCGCGTCATGAGCTTGCGAATATAACGCTCTTCGATCACACCCTCACGCGCCACATCCCACGATCCGCCGCCCAACATGCGGATCAGCGTCGAGGGCTTGCCCGATGGTGCGGGCGCGTCATCCAGCACAACATCCACCCGCGCTTCCGCGTGAACGCCCGCCGGGATCGACGCCATCACAACGGGCTTCTCTGTAGCGCCGAGCAGCGCCCGCGCGGCCGGGTGCGACGGCACGCGCACAAACATGAATCGACCGTCCTCGATCACGCCCGCCCGCACGTGCAATGACGCACGCACGCGCTCGAGGACTTCCGGCTCGCACTCCATCGCGAACAACACCGGTCCGGGCGCGAGCCGTTCAACCAATCTCGCATGCCGAGGATGCAGCGTCGGGAGCAAACGAAACGCCTGTTCCGCGTCCCGGACATGCCACGCAAGCGGCGCCGGATCAGACCCGCGGATGTCCCACATGAGACTCAGCGCATCGCGGCTGGACGCATCGCACGCCAACGCCCGCACTGTCTCGGTCGGCACGATAACAACACCACCCTCATCGATCGCCCGCGCTGCGCGCCCGGCGCGTTCGGACAGACTCTCCTTCGATGGCGAGGCGGGGGGCGTCATGGGCACAGTCTATCCATCAAGGTGCGCCGGCTTCGAAGGTAATGAGCATCCGACTCGGCTCGATCAGAATTCCTCTGATAGATACTCGCCTCGCATCATCCACAGCAAAGGCATCGGGCAACTCGATCACACCCTCTTGAATGACACGCCGCACATCTTCAGGAACCGACGAGTCCGCCAAGACGTCGCCCGCTACCGAACGCAGTGTGGTGATCGGCACCGATTGCACGCCGACCTTGGCGCTCACGAGACGGAGCGCCGCATCCGCCTCTTCCGCGTCCGTCGGCTCAAGCGCGAGCGACACGTACCGCGTCGAGCCGCCGACATCGACAGCCACGCCGATTATCATCGTGCCCGGTTCGAACTCGACCCGCACGCCCCGCAACAGCGCGGGCCAGTCCGCGTGCTGGCTCGTCGCCCATCGCTCGAGCCGCGTCGCGAGCCAGGCATTCGCCTGCTCCTCCGTCAGTTCGACCGTCCACGCCTCTTCTGGCATGCGTTCGCGCGACAGCACGCGCGTCAGCCCCTTCTCGGCTTCCTCAGCGAGCGCCGCAGCATCGGCATCGTTCGCCAGCGCTGGCGTCCACCACGCCGGCTCCGCTGTGACCCGTGCATACAACACCCACCCGACGATGACTACCAACACGAACCCGACGAGCAGACACGCGAGCGTGGCACGTAGAACTACCCGACCGCGCGATGGCTTGCGCTGGACCGATCGCGCCGCGGCGTTCACGGCGAAAAACGCTTCACAATGATCGTATTGTTCTGTCCACCGAACCCGAATGAGTTCGAAAGGCAGACATCCACCCCGCCGCGTTCGCGCATGTCCCGCGCCGTGTTGGGCACATAGTCCAGATCACATTCCGGATCAGGATGGCGCAGATTGATCGTCGGCGGCACCCAGCCCGTCTCGATCGCCTTGATGCACGTCATCAGTTCCACAGCCCCGGCCGCCTGAATCAGATGCCCGAACATCGACTTCACGCTCGAGAACGGAATCCGCTTCGCCTGCTCACCGAACACGAGCTTTACGGCCCGCGTCTCGATCGAGTCATTCTCCTTCGTGCCCGTGCCGTGCGCCGAGATGTACTGCACCGGCGGACGCCCGCCCGAGTCGGGTCTCATCGGATCAATCTCCGCCTGCTCCAGCGCCTGGCGCATCGCCGCCCCCGCCCCCACGCCGTCCGGCTGAATGTCCGTGATGCGATACGCATCCGCCGACGCCCCGTACCCCGCGACCTCCGCGAGAATGTTCGCCCCACGCCTTGTCGCGTGCTCGAGCGTCTCGAGCACGAGCACACCCGCGCCCTCGCCCATGACAAACCCGTCACGCGTCGAGTCGAACGGCCGTGATGCTGTCGCTGGATCATCCCGACGCGAGGACATCGCCGTCAGCCGGATGAACCCGGTCATCCCGAGCGGATGAATCATCGTGTGCGACCCGCCCGCGAGCATGACGTCCGCGTCGCCGTTGCGGAGAATCTCCGCCGCCTCGCCGGTCGCCTGCGTCGATGCCGCGCACGCCGTCATGCAGTTGAACGACGGCCCACGCGCGCCGAACACATCCGCGAGGTGCTGGGCCGTCATGTTCGGCTCCTGCTCCGTCTCGCTGGCATGACGCAGCCGCGCCAATGCGGCCTCCGCCCATCGCGCGGTGTCCGTGTCGCGCGCCCCGGCGTCCCATCCCTTCAGGTTCGATGCCGCGAAGTTATCGAAATCCGGAGTCCCCTCCCCCGCACCGAGATAGATACCAAGCCGCCCCGGCTCGATCTTCGCCCGCCGCGCCGCCTCGCCGCCCATGGATCGCACGTCGCCGAGCCCGGCGCTCTTCCACGCGCTGGCCGCAGCGCTCATCGCAAACCGCGAGTTCAGGTGCGCATCGGGCGCGAACTCGACCAGCGCCGGGTCCAGCTCGAATCCCCGCACCTCCGAGGCAAAGTTCGTCGAGAATGTCGCCGCGTCGAACCGTGTCACCGGGGCCAATCCGGAGTCGCCCCGCATCAGACGCGACCACACCCGCTCGACATCATCGCCGAGAGGCGTCACCCATCCCATCCCCGTGATAACAACGCGCGTCCGGCTCATGACACCGACCTCGACTCCCGATCAATCGTGATCGTCGTCATCGTAGTCGTCGTAATCGCCGTGGTCCCCATGATCTCCCCGGATCGACTCGATCTTGTCGGGGTTCAACACGCGGACCAGCCCGCCGTCCTTCAGGCGACGGCGATGGAAGTTGATGATGAGGCCCAGCCCCAGATCCGCGCACCGGAGCTGCGCCCGCAGCGCCGAGCGTGCGAAGCCCGAGACCTCGCGTTCATCGGCCACCACCGACACGATGAACTTGTCGTCGACGAACATCGATGCCCGCGACGACCCGACCCGCTGCCCCGCAAACTGCACCGGGAACTCGTGACCGACGGAGTGCGCCACGCCGTCACGCTTCAGAGCCGCAGAAAGCGCGTTCTCATAGACCGACTGGTCGAATCCCGGCCCGATCGCCGTATGAACCTCGATCGCGCACCCGATCACTTTGCGCGAGACCTCGGTAATCGCCGGGTCAAGATCCTCGTTGCGGAGAGTAGGGCGCGATCCGCCGCGTTGATGGTGGGTGGTCGCCATGAGGTGCTCCTCGTCGGTAGTGGTTGAAGTGGGTCCCGAACGCCCCATCACAATACCCGCACACCCGCTCCCCCGTGCAACCCCCGCCGCGGCCTCTGCGCCCCGGTTCAGCCTCAATCAGACGAGAGCACCAGCGCCGCGTTCTGCCCGCCGAGCGAGTTCGTTACCACGAGAATCCGCCGGAGCTTTGCAGGCCGCTTCTCCGCTCGCCCACCCAGGACACGCGCATCGGGCGAACCGCCGTGCACCCGCGCCGGCACCATCTGATGCCGGAGCGCCATCGCCGCAGCCGCAACCGCAACACCCCCGGCACCGGCCGATAGTTCGCCCACCATCGGCGACATCAGCATCAACGGTATCGACGCCAGACGATCACCGAACACGTCACGCAGCGCCGCCAGTTCCGCCTCGTCATCCCTCAGAACGCCGGCGCCGTGGGGCACGATCGCATCAATCTCGGCGGCTTCGACATCCCCGTCCCGCAGCGCCGATCGAATCGCGACCACCATCCCCTCGGCCCGCCGCGCGGCGTCGCCCCGGCTCGGCGACTGCCCCGCACCGAATCCGAGCACGCGCGCATACGACCGAGCGCCGCGCGCCGTGGCGGTCTCCTCAGACTCAAGCATCACGATCCCGCCCCCCTCGCCGATCACCAGCCCGCGAGCATCCCTGTCAAACGGCCTCACGATCGAGGCGCCGTCCTCGCCGCTCTCCGTCTGCGCCGCACGGCCCGAGAGCTGCATCCGCAGCACTCCCATGTGGTTGAGCTTCGACTCCGCGCCACCCGCGAAGCACGCGTCCGCCCGCCCCTGCTCGATCACCCGCATCGACTCACCGATCGAGAGCAATCCGCTCGCCTCGGAACAGGTCAGCGTGTTCGAAGGCCCGCGTGCATCGTGGATGATCGTCACATGGCACGCCAGCATGTTCGGTAGGTACTTCAGCATCCAGAGCGGCGTCAGATTGTTGACCGCCGACTCGCCCCACTTCGCGAGCGAGAACGCACCGGCACCATCCGTTGCCGTGGACAGCGCCGCCGACAACTCCGGCACCTCCGCGTTGATCAACCCCGCCCCGATCTGGCACCCGAGCCGCCCCGGCTCATAGGTCAGCGCCGCATGCTCCTCCGCGTACCCCTTCGTCACGATCCCCGCATCCTCGGTCGCGAGCTTCGCAGCGGCCACCGCGATCTCCGTGTCCCGCGCCATCACTTTCACGGCCTTACGATAGTTCTTGGGTACATAATCCCTCGCCGATGAGAACTCCTTTGCCTCCGCCGCGTGCTTGCACGCAAACCCCGAGGCATCGATCCGCGTCATCGGACCGATCGCGCACCGCCCCGCGCACAACCCCTCCCACAGCGCATCGATGCCCACGCCCATCGGCGAGACAACGCCCAATCCGGTAATCACGACCCGTCGGCTCATGCCCCGATTGTACGCCCACCCCGATACCATGACCCCATGAGCGTGACCGCCATGCCCGACATCGCCTCTGTCCGGCCCATCATCGGGCTGGAGATCCATGTCGAACTCGCGACGCGGCGCAAACTCTTCGCTGACGCTCCCAACCCGGCGCACGATGATTTCGACAGCGCCGATCCCAACACGCTCACCGACGCCGTCGTCCTCGCCCTCCCCGGTGCGCTCCCCGTCATCAACCGAAGGGCCATCGAACTATCGATGCGCGTCGGCATGGCGCTCGGGTGCCAGATCGCGTCGGTCTCTCGCTGGGACCGCAAGAACTACTTCTACCCCGACCTCCCCAAGGGCTACCAGATCTCGCAATACGCCGACCCCGTCTGCGGCCCCGGCACCACGAACTGGCCCATCAACGCCGACGGCTCAAACCACACCGTCCGCATCGAACGCGCCCACCTCGAAGAGGACGCCGGCAAACTCCTCCATGAACTTCCGGGCGGCACTCAGATCGACTTCTCAATCGTCGATCTCAACCGCGCCGGCACACCGCTCCTCGAGATCGTCACCGCGCCCGACTTCAATGCAGCCGAGCAGGTCGTCAACTTTGCGCGCCTCCTCCGCAATGTCTGCCGCCACCTCCGCGTCTCCCACTGCATCATGCAGAAGGGGCACATCCGCTTCGAGCCCAACATCAACTGCGAAATCACCCTCGCCGACGGCTCCGCAGTCCGCACGCCCATCACAGAAGTCAAGAACCTCAACTCCTTCCGCGCCGTCCAAGGCGCGATCGAATACGAGCTCCGGGAGCAACCGAAGCGCTGGGCCGAGTCTGGCATCACCTTCGCACCAGGAACGAAAACCACCCGCGGGTGGAACGAAAATCTAGGAGCAGGGGGGCAGACCACGCTCCAGCGCGAAAAGGAAGAAGCCAACGATTACCGCTACTTCCCCGACCCCGATCTCCTCGCCATCGAGATCGACGCCGAATGGCAGGAGCGCGTCCGTGCCACAGTGAGCGAACTGCCGCACGAACGCACCGGGCGCTGGGCCTCGTCCTACAAACTCGACGCCCGCGAGTGCGAAACACTCATCGACGACCCCGACACCGCCGACCTCTTCGATGCCGCGATCAACATCGCGGGCATCGATCACGCCAAGACTGTCGCGAACCTCCTCCTCCAGACCGGCATGAAACTCGCCAAGGAACGGGGCACCACCGCAGCAGCGCTTGGCGTCTCCGCCGAACACATCGCCGCAATCGCCCAGATGCGCGACGCGGGCGATATCGGCTCCGGCGCGATCGAACCGCTTTTCCTCGCCTCAATCGAGAGTGGCGGGGGTGAGGAACTCCGCGCCGCCGCCGAACGGCTGGGCCTCATCCAGGTCCGCGACGAGGGCGCCCTCCGCGCCTGGTGCCGGAGCGCCATCGACGACCCCGCCAACGCATCGAGCATCGAGGACCTCCGCGCGGGCAAGCAGCAGGCCATTGGCCGCCTCATCGGCGCGATCATGAAGGCCTCCGCCGGCAAGGCCGACGCCAAGGCCGCCCGCGAAATGATTCTTGAAATGCTCGCCGAATGACGCGACATCTGCGACCAGGGACATCGCACCTTCCGGGAGAACCCTGATGACTCACGCCTTGAATCGCCGCCGCTTCCTCGCCGTCGCGCCCGCATCGTGTATCGCAGCGAGCGCACTCGCTTCCGGCGAAGCCGACCAGGACAACGCCCCCACCCTCGCCGACACATTTCCGACCACGCCCGCGGATCGCGCCGAGGAGTTCGTCGGCGCGTGCCATGTCCGCATCGACCGCGTCCGGGAGATGCTCGCCGAGGACGCCGGACTCGCCAAGGCATCGTGGGACTGGGGCTTCGGCGATTGGGAGAACGCCATCGGCGCTTGCTCCCACACAGGCCGAAAGGACATCATCGAACTCCTCATCGCCCACGGCGCCCGCCCGACACTTTTCACCCTAGCGACGCTCGACGAGATCGATGCCGTCCGCGCCGTCCTTGAGAACACCCAGAATGCCGATGCGCTCGAAGGCCCGCACTCCATCTCACTCTACGACCATGCCCGCGCCGGCGACGCCGAGCGCGTAATGGAGTATCTCGAGTCCAAGGGGCTCAAACGCGACGACCCCTTCGTAATGGATCGCGCCGATGCTGAGCAGTATTTCGGCCAGTACGCGTGGGGTCCCGGCGACACCGAGCGTTTCGAAATCGGCTGGTTCGAGCGCCGCTCCGCGCTCACCCTCGCCCGCACGGGCCAGACGACCCGCAATCTGATCCCACTGGGCGGGCACCGCTTCTCCCCCGCCGGCGCCCGCCACATCGTCGTCCGGTTCGATGTGAGCGGCACCAGCGCCAAACTGATTGTGCCCCGCCCCGCCGCTCCGGAACTCGTCGCCACGCGCACCTGAGCGGATTCTCGACCACTGCTCGCGGAACCGCCGATGACTACCGACGCCATCGGAGCCGCCACGGTGTCGATCATCCGCAACAAACCCGCCCGCCGCATCGCGCTGTGCCTCCTGCTCGGCGCCATCGTCAATGTCGCCGTCGCGTGGACGCTTGCAGCGATTCCGATGATCGATACCAACACGATGTTCCACAAGGCGAAACCCGCTTCGAGTTGGAGGATTGCGGCTCATCCAGACTGGTCTCAAGCAACGACCATCAATACCGCAACCACCGGGGGTGTCAGTCTCATCATGATCGACGGCGGAGATCAGGAAGTCATTTGGTACAACATTTCAAGCGTCGGCCCTCCAGTGATGCGACCACGCAACGGGTCGCACAGCCATCATGTGAATATCACTGAGTTCGGGCTCCCGGCACGCTCGATGCGGACCTGGTCTTTGTATCTGCGCTCGAAGCGCGATCAGCCGCAAGAGCGATTCGGATACCTGTCGGTGGAACCTCTCAGGAGAATCGGCCTCTTTCGTGATTGGAAGGTCTTGCCGCTGCTCCCCATCCCCTTGGGCTTCACCATCAACACACTCTTCTACGCAACCATCCTGTTCACCAGTCTCTTCGGCCTCACCGCTGCTCGCCGATACCGCAGGTCGCGAAAGGGCCTCTGCCACGCCTGCGCCTACGACCTCGCGGGTCTCGTAACTTGTCCCGAATGCGGGCTTGCCAGCCCTGTTACTTCTCTGTGATCTCTGCGTGCTCTGTGGTCAATCAAAAACACAGCCGCCGATCGCGGGGGTGTGTGCGATCGGCGGCGGATGGTGCCTCGTCGAGTCCCCGGAGAATGGTTTCCCGACGATGCGTGCGTGTTGTCGATCAATCAACGATCAGTCGATGATCACCGGCTTGCTCAGCGCGACCGTCTCGTGCGCATCATCATCAACGCTGTCCGGAGTGATCTCGATCGCCGAGGGCGTCGCCGGAGGCAAGGTCTTGAGCGAACGCTCGTACAGACTCTTGCTCACCTGCTCCGACTGCAGCATCGAGTTGGCGGTGTCCTCGTAGTTGCGCTGCTTCGAGCGGTTGGCCAGCGCCTCAAGACGCTGCGTCTGCTCGTTGCGGATGCGCTCCATCCGATTCTTCACCTGGTCCAGACTCTCCGCTTCATACCGCTCGTGCTTGGCGATCGCGTTCTCGCGGCTCTCGATCAAGTCAATCAGCTTGTCATTGCGATCGATCATCTCGATCTGCCCGTCCAGCTGCCAGATCTGCGCCTGAAGATCAGACTGCTCGCTCTCCAGCTGAGCCAGGATCTCGGTAAGGCGCGACTCCTGGTCCTTCAGGAAGCCGATGTTCCGCGACGCCTCCTCAGCACGCGACTGGTACGCGCCGACCGTATTGCCGGCGTGCGCCGCCTTGTTGAGCGCCTGCTCGTAGGACATCGTGTTGCCCTCGTACCGGATATTGATGACCGACGCGACATTGCTCACGCGGGCCGCCTCGGCCTTGGCGAGCATCGGGCGCAGACCCTCGAGGTCCGCCGCCGCGAGCTCGACAACCTTCGACGCAACCTGCATCTCGTGCTCGAGCTCCGAGACCTGCGCCGTCACTTCCGCGAGGTCGGAACGCACCGAGGCGATCCGCTGCGGGTACTTCATCTCCAGTTCACGCAGCTGCGCACGCAGCGCCACCGGATCATCGATCACGCGATCGATCTTGTTGGAAACCGACTGATGGGCCTGGTGCATGAGAGCACGGGCGCGGGGGCTTTGGGCAGCAAGGAGCCCCACCCCGCCAACAACGCCAGCGATCACGGCCAGGCGGACGAGTGTCTTACCGATGCACATTTTCCTGTCGCTCCTTCCCGGCGGACTTCAAGGCGGCCGCCGAACCGCATTACGGACATTCGTGTCATCAGGGGTCATTGGGCAGACGCCCGTTCCCCTTTCACCCCTTTCTTCCGAGTCCCAAAGATTCCCTTTCAGGTCATGCCAGACCCCTATCTGGGCGTATGCTGGTAGGGGTAAAGGTGTTTTCGCGGCCCCTGAGGCGGGTGCCGCACACGCCTTGATGTGGGGCCGACCATGCTGAACTCGATGACCACCTCGTTCGTCAACCGCCTGCGGGCGCGCGATCCCGCCGCATGGTTCGAACTCTGGGAAGTGTTCGGCCCGGTCCTCCGCGCCCAACTCGCCCGCTGGGGCAAAGGGCGAATCGGACCCGAAACCGTCCGCGACCTCTCGCAGGAAACCCTCGCAGCACTCTCGGACTCGATTGAACGCTACGACCCCGCCCGCGGCGCACGCTTCTCCACATGGCTCCTCGCCATCGCCAAGCACACGCTGGGCGACGAGATCGACAAGCGCATGGCCCTCAAACGAGGCGGCGGCAAACGCGGCTCAGAGTTCGACGAGACCTGGATGGGCGCCGGCGAGGGCACCACGCCCGACGGCAAGTACGAGGCCGAGGTCTTCCGCGCCAAGGTCTACGCCGCCGTCCGAATGGTCGAGCGAGAGTGCGAGTTCACCGAGTTCACAATTTATCGGATGCGCGTGTTCGACGGCATGTCCGGCAAGGATGTCGCCGAGTCCGTGGGCACTTCCGAGCCGACCGTCTCCCGACGCCTGACCAAGGTCCGCGATCTTCTCCGCCGCCGTCTGGCCGAGGTGGTGGCCACCTATTCCTTCACCACCGACGAACAAGCCGAGGCAGAGCGAAACGGACTGGCGCTAAGTCCGAACAAGGCAGACGACGCCATGTTCGACGAAGCCATCGCGGAGCTGTATCACCGCGAGGAACAGGCGCGTCGGGCAGAGCAGGAGGGCCTCATGGGCTGAGGCCCACCCCCTCACGGTGGAGGTAGACCCCCATGGCCGCACCCGCAATCCTTCTCATTATCCTCGCCTCCGTCCTCGCCATTGTCGTGGGCATCCTGGCGATCATCTATCTCGTCGTGCCCGCGATGAAGGGCACCGCCGTCGGCATCGGGTGGGTCTTCCGGGGGATCGGCGCGGTCATCAGGCACTTCTACCGCTTCATCGCGGGCATGCTCACCGACTCCCTCCGCATGGTCGGCCTCTTCATCGCCGGCCTCTTCTTCATCCCCGCCGCCGTCGCCAACACGCTCATCGGGCGCTGGTCCAGCGCCACGCACTTCGGGCGCGAGCTCGTCTCGGCGTGGGGCGCCTCGGGCAAAGCCCTCTACCGCGTCTGCATCGGACACCCCGCGCGCTTCCTCCTGCTCGGCCCGATGATGGACGAGATCGAGCACCGCGTGCCCGACGCCGTCGCGCAGGCCCCCGGCGCCGACCGCCCCTCCAGGAAGACCGGCCAGTTCGACGGCTACACGATCGTCGGCTCGCTCCCCGGCGGCGGCTCGGGCGGCCGCCTCTACGTCGCCGAACCCACAGACATCAAGCGCGCCGCACTCGAACGCTCATCGAACCGCCAGATCGATCAGGTCGTCATCAAGTCCTTCTCCGTCCGCGAGGGATCGACCGTCCCGCAGATCGTCCGCGAGAGCCGCGCGCTCGAAGCCGCGCGCAAACTCGGGCTCGTCCTCGATCACGAACTCACCAACGAACGATTCTTTTACGTCATGCCCTATGTGCCCGGCGAGTCCCTCACGCTCGTCACCCGCCGCATGCACTCCGACGCCGAGACCGCCGGCCTCGACGACCGTCACCTCCGAGAGGCGATCGGATACATCGCCGACCTCGTCTCCACCCTCGATGTCTACCACCGCGGCGGTCTCTGGCACAAGGATGTCAAACCCGACAACATCATCGTCCACGACGGTCGCGCCGAACTCGTGGACTTCGGCCTCATCACGCCCCTCCGCTCCGCGATGACCCTCACGACCCACGGCACCGAATACTTCCGCGATCCCGAAATGGTCCGGCTCGCGCTCCGCGGCGTCAAAGTCCACGAGGTCGACGGCGTCAAGTTCGATATTTACGGCGCCGGCGCCGTGCTCTATTCCGTCATCGAGAACTCATTCCCCGCCCACGGCGGGCTCTCGCAACTCTCCAAGCGCTGCCCCGAAGCGCTCCGCTGGGTCGTCCGCCGCGCAATGACCGACATCAACACGCGCTACAAGAGCGCCGCCGAGATGCTCGCCGATCTCCGCGCCATCCAGCACGCGCCCAGCGCGTTCGCCCTCAAGCCCGCCGATCTCCCCTCGGTCAAGGGCGGCTCCGAGTTCACCGTCCCCGCGCCCGTCGCAGACGAGTTCGCCGAACACATGGGCCGCGTCGCGCAGGCCGCCGCGCCCGTAGCTCCCGCTGCGCCGGCCCCAGAGACGCCCGCAGCGCACGACTCGCCCAAGCCCCGCACCAAGCCCGTCATCGCCCTCGCAGACTGGTGGACTGGGCGATACTCCGTCAAGAGCGAGTCGGAGCAACGGTCCCCATCGCCGCAGGATGCGCCGGGTAAACCCCGCACGTACGGGGCTCGTATCGGTCCGCTGGTCATCGGAGCGTCTTATGAGCGCCCCGAAAGACGCGACACCCCGAAACCCGATGCAACCGCCCGCCGGACGCCCGTCACGCCGCGCCACAACCGCCCCAACGCCGGTGCGCAACTCAAGTCTGCGCGCGCCCGCGTCCAGGCCGCCCAGCGCCGCGCGCAGGACCGGCGCCGGGGCCGCACACCGCGAGGCGGACAGTTCAACAACGCGCCCAACGCGGGCGTTGTTGTCGCGGTTGTGCTCATGCTCATGTGCGTCGTCGGTATCGGCGGCGGCCTGCTCATCCCCGCGATGAAGCACGACTCCCGCATCGCCGGAACGCACGAGATGTCCGACGTGGTTGCCGGTCCCGCGCTCCATTACGACACCGCGGCCGGCGTCGCCACGATGTTCTCCGACATCAATGACTTCCCCTTCCCCGAACGTTACACGCGCACCTCCGCCGATCACGACATCCTGGATATCGCCTACACCCACGATCAGATCGAACTCAATAACACCACACCCTTCGAGGTCCGCGCCCGCTTCGACGAACCATCCCGGCTGCTTCTGGTCATCAACGATCTCGCAGCCCGCCACGACGCCGACGCCTACCTCAACTTCGTCATGCACGCGCTCGCCGATGAGAACATGGGCGTCACCGAAGACGCAGACCTCGTCGCCCGGGCCAAGACCATCATCGGCCTCCGCCACGCCGCCGACACCGACGCCCGGGCCGAACTCGCCGATTGGCTCGCCGAAAAGGTCGACCCCGCCATCGCGGGGATTCTCTGGATCGACCTCGACCCCGAGTCGCAGGACGAGGTCGACCGCCGCCTGATCACCCGTTCAGTGGTCGATACCGAAAGCATCGTCGACGCGCTCCAGTCACTCCGCACCTGGTAAACCGGGCGGTTTGACTCCGTTCGCGGCACCCGCCTACCTTTCCTCCCCCCCGACCCACCATCCACGATCCCCGCGCCATGTGTCCGGCGCCCGCGGGATCCCCACGGAGCGAGCGAGAGAAAGGCCCACACCGATGAGCAAGGCAACCAACATCCACTGGCACGACGGCGATATCACCCGCGACGAGCGCTGGGGCGCCCTCGGGTGCAAGGGCTGCACGCTCTGGTTCACCGGCCTCAGCGCCTCGGGCAAGTCCACCATCGCCTGCGCCCTCGAGCAGGCGCTCGTGAACCGCAAGGTCAACTGCTACCGCCTCGACGGCGACAACGTCCGCCACGGCCTCAACAACAACCTGGGGTTCTCCGCCGACGACCGCGCCGAGAACATCCGCCGCATCGGCGAAGTCGCCAAACTCTTCGCCGACGCCGGATGCGTCACCCTCACGTCCTTCATCTCGCCCTATCGCGCCGACCGCGACAAGGCCCGAGCCACCCACGACGCGGGCAAACTCGCGTTCTATGAGATCTTCGTCGATACGCCCATCGAGGTGTGCGAGCAGCGCGACCCCAAGGGCCTCTACAAGAAAGCCCGCGCCGGGCAGATCAAGGGCTTCACGGGCATCGACGATCCCTACGAAGCGCCCGGCAAGCCCGAACTGGTGCTCAAGCCCGCGGACTACGATGTCGCCGAGGCCGTCCGCCGCTGCGTCGCGTTCCTCGAAGACAAGGGCGTCATCAAGAAGGCGTAATCGAGCGCCGACTCCCGCCTCCATCCGAGCCACTACACTCAACCGACCTGCAAGAGCGCAGCATCGGAGGAGGTCGTGATGTCCAGTGAAGCCAGAATGCTCAACGCCGCACGCTTCGCGGTCGCCGAGGCGTGCCATGTCTGCCGCAAGGTGCAACACGATCTCGCCACCGTTCAGAAGACCCTCAAGGACGACCGCTCTCCCGTCACCGTCGCGGACTTCGCGAGCCAGGCCGTCATCGCCCGCGCCCTCGCAGAGCAACTCGGCTCGATCAAACTCGTCGCCGAAGAAGACGCCAACGAACTCCGCGCCCGAGTCGGCTCGGGCGACACCGCGCTCCTCGACGCCGTCGTCTCCGCCGTCCGAACGGTCTGGCACAACGCGGCGCCCGACGAAGTCCTCGACATGATCGACCTCGGCAATGCCGATCCCAAGCGCGATCATCTCCATGCCTTCTGGACGCTCGACCCGATCGACGGCACCAAGGGCTTCCTCCGAGGCCAGCAGTACGCCGTCTCCCTCGCATGGATCGAGAACGGCTCGCCCATCATCGGTGTCCTCGGATGCCCGAATCTCTCCGCCGATTTCAACCGCGGGTTCGACGAACTCGAAGCCCACGGCACCATGTATTCCGCCATCGCGGGCGACGGCGTGTGGGAGTCGCGCGCCGACGACTTCAAGACCGCCGGTTCCAAACTCAAGCGGCTCGAGGTTTCAGAAGACGAACCCGTCCGCATGTGCGAGTCCGTCGAAGCCGCACACACGAGCCACAACGACTCCGAGCGCGTCCTCGAGCAACTCGGCGAACCGGGCGAGCCGGCACGCCTCGACAGCCAGGCCAAGTACGCGGTCGTCGCCCGAGGTCAGGCCGATCTTTACCTCCGCCTCCCAACAAAGAAGGGCTACGTGGAACGAATCTGGGACCACGCCGCCGGCTCCCTCGTAGCCATCGAGGCCGGGTGCGCCGTCACCGATGCCTCGGGCAAATCCCTCGATTTCTCCCATGGAATCGGTCTCGAGAAGAACCGGGGAATCGTCGTCGCGCCCACAATCCTCCACGGCAAGGCCATCGGTGCCATCAAGCGCCTCGGACTGGTCTGAGCCGATCGCCAAGGTAAAATGGCGGCTCGCCCCCGCATCTGCCGCGCGACCTACAAGACGCGCGCCCGTCGCTACCGACTATGTGCAACATCGATCACGCCGTTCTCTTGGTCGGTGCAACCGCGTGGTGGCATCCGTGGGCGCTGAGTGTGCTCTTGATCATCATGTTCGGAGTCCTGGCGTGGGGTCGCATCGGGATTGATCTCGTCATGCTCGGCGTTCTCACTGCCCTGACAGTGTTGGGGATTCTTACACCCGCCGAGACCCTCGCCGGCTTCGCCAATGAGGCGCTCGCCTCGATCGCGATGCTCTATGTGATCTCAACCGGGATGCGCGAAACCGGGGCCGTATCGTTCCTGGCGGATCGAATACTGGGAACGCCCAGGTCGATCACAAGCGCCCAGGCCCGACTCTCCATCCCGGTCGCAGCGATCTCCGCATTCACAAACAACACAACATTGGTCGCCAGTTTCATGCCGGTCGTCAGTTCGCTCTCGAAACGAATGCGCATCTCGCCTTCATATCTTTTCATGCCGCTGAGTTTCGCAGCGATTCTCGGCGGGCTCTGCACACTGATCGGGACCAGCACAAACCTCGCGGTCGCCGGACTGATTCAACAACACAACGACGCCTTGGCACGCGGATCCAACGGCCATTTCATCGAACCATTGGGCATGTTCACGCTCGCATGGGTCGGTATTCCCGTTGCTATCGCGGGTCTCGCATACATGATGATCTTCGGGCGCACGCTGCTGCCTCAGCGCACGGACCAATCCGGCGACCTCGAACGCTCGCGACAATACATGACAGCGCTCCGTGTCGAGTCAGCGTCGCCCGTCGTGGGGAAGACCATTGATGCCGCGGGATTGCGCCACCTCACGGGCGTCTTTCTCTCACGAATCGACCGCGAGGACAGAACCATCCTTGCGCCGAGCCCGAATGAGCAGATTCTCGCCGGCGACGTTCTCGTTTTTGTCGGGGTGCTCTCGTCTGTCGTTGACCTGGCACGCATGAAGGGGCTCACGCCCGTGGCGGACGGCGTCGGTCCGGGGGCCTCCCGAGCCAATCTCCGACTCGTTGAGGCAGTCATATCCGGGGCATCACCACTCATCGGACGCACCATCCGCGATGCAGAGATCCGGTCGCGGTACGGCGCAGTCGTTGTCGCTGTTCACCGTCAGGGCCACGCGATCATCGGCAGACTCGGCGATATCGAACTCCGCCCGGGTGACACACTCCTTCTTGAAACAAATGAGCGGTTCGCATCCCGTCACCGCGACTCGAGTGATTTTCACCTCGTCAGCGCCCTCGAAGGTGCCGCCGTGCCCCGCCACGATCGCGCCTGGATCGCCATCGCCATACTCCTGCTCATGGTCGTCGCTGTGGCTTCTGGCTTGATGGACCTGCTGCCCGCCGCCATGTCCGCCGCTTGCGCCATGATCATCACACGATGCTGCACCGGCCCACAGGTCCGCGCAAGCATGGACTGGACCGTCCTCATCGTTGTCGGGTGCGCATTCGCGATCGGCCGAGCCATGCTCACCACCGGGCTGGCGCCGGAGATCGCGCAGTTCGTGGTCTCTGTCGCCGGGTCCATGGGCAAGGTCGCCGTGCTCGCCGTGGTTTATGCAATGACTGTCGCCTTCACCATGCTGCTCTCCAATACCGCCGCCGCTGCGCTGGTGTTCCCGATCGCGGTCTCGACCGCAGCATCCGTCGGCTTCACCGACTTCACGCCGCTAGCGGTGGTTATCGCGATCGGAGCCTCTGCCGAGTTCTCGACCCCAATCGGCTATCAAACCAACCTCACGGTCATGGGCCCCGGAGGGTACCGCTGGCTCGACTACACCCGATTTGGCGGGCCGCTCACCCTTGTGTGCGGCGTCACAGCCGTGATAGCAACCGCTCTCAAGTGGATATAAGCCGCCTACAAAGGGCATTTTTGCGCGTCCGCGCAAGTTTGTACGACATAACTTGCGCGGACCCAACCCGCGCATGGGGGGCTCGGTCGCGCACCGGTCTTTGCATTGCGAGTGGTCGGTTATTGTTCACTTTCCGCTTGATTTCGCTCAAGATATCGGAACGGAATCCGCCGATAAGGAGTAATATCCAATAGATCTCTCTCTCCTCCACCGGGGCGCTGTTGAATAGACGGCGCCCTGGTTTGCTTTTTGTCAGCGTCACTCCTGATGGGGAATGGGCACCGCTCGCCCGTTCCAGGCCTCGCGCAACGACCCCATTACAATCCGCGACCTTCGATCCGCCGGCCGCACCGAAGGGCGAACCCGCCCACGCACCGGTTCGTTTGTTGGGTACGGGTACACGACACCGCGAGGGAGGCGACACGGGTGGATTGGTCCAGACACAGAGTCCTTGTCACCGGAGCCGCCGGCTTTATCGCCTCGCACACCTGCCAGGCCCTCCTCGCCCGCGGCACCACCGTCATCGGGCTCGACGATTTCGACGCCTACTACCCCCGCCCGTTCAAGGAACGAACCCTCGCCGAGATCCGCAAGACCCCCGGCGCCGACGATCGGTTCGCATTCGTCGAAGCCGACATCTGCGACGCAACCGCGATGAATCAACTCTTCTCCGACGAACAACTCACAGGCGTCATCCATCTCGCAGCCCGCGCGGGCGTCCGACCCAGTCTCGAGCAACCCAAGCGCTACGCGCAGGTCAATCTCGAAGGCACCACCATCCTTATGGAGGCCGCACGCCGCGCCAATGTCAAGCGCTTCATCATGGCATCCTCCAGTTCCGTCTACGGCAACAACGAGAAGGTCCCCTTCGCGGAGACCGACGATGTCTCCAGCCCCATCTCGCCCTACGCCGCAAGCAAGCGCGCCTGCGAACTCATGGGCCATGTCTTCCACCATCTCTACGACATGGAGATCGCCTGTCTCCGCTTCTTCACCGTCTTCGGCCCGCGCCAACGCCCCGACCTCGCAATCGCCAAGTTCATCGAAATCATCCGACGCGATCAAACCATCCCCATGTTCGGCGACGGCACCACCAGCCGCGACTACACATACATCGACGATATCGTCGCCGGAGTCGTCGCCTCCTACGAGAGAGTCCCGGACCACGGCTACCGCATCTGGAACTTGGGCGGCAACGACCCCGTCAACCTCAAGGAGATGATCGCCACCATCGGGCGCGTGCTGGGCAAAGAGCCAAGAGTTGAGCAACGCGAGATGCAGGCCGGCGATGTCTCACGAACCTACGCCGACCTGACCCGTTCCACGGCCGAACTCGGGTACAAACCGACAACGTCATTCGAGGAAGGCGTCCGCCGGCAATGGAAATGGGCCCGCGAGCATCTCGCCGGATGACCGGGCGCGCAGCGGTCACAACCGCCACCGATCCGCGCAGGCGCAGGCGCAGGCGATGGCATCGGGTCCGCCTCGCTCTCGCGCTGATCCTCCTCATCACTTCGTTCACAACCCTGCTCCTCCGTTTCCTCGGCGCGGGCCTCGCGCTCTCATGGCGCCTCGATCTCCTGTCCGGCTTCGCCGGCCCGATGGTTGTCGGTTGCGCTCTCGCAGCCATTTTCGCCCTCGCACTCCGGTCTCGTCGCACTGCGCTACTGATCGCGCTGATCGCATTAGCGCACTTACTCTGGATGGCTTCGGGCCGGGCCGTGCGCTCCGCGCCGATCGAAGGCCGAACACTCCGCGTGATGACGTTCAACTCGCTCGGGATCAACACCCACGGCGACAAGGTCGTCGCCGCCATCAGGCAGTCAGACGCCGACCTCGTGTGCATCCTCGAGGCCTCGTGGTCGACGCTCCACGAACTCCGCCAGGCGTCGTGGGACGACGAGCGCTACCCGCACCGCGTCGTGCCCGAGGATGGCAAGGAGTGGAACATCGTCGTCCTGAGCAGGTTCCCGATCACCGTCGATGAGTCCCGCGACTCCAAGTGGGACCTCTGGTGGGACTTCTACAACTACCGCCGAGTGGTCACGGTCCACGCCCCCGAGGCGATGGGGGGCGACTTCCTCCACGCCATGCTCATCCCCTCATCACCGCGCACCGCCAAGCGCTGGGAGTTCGGCAACGATCTGCTCGAGACCAACATCCAGATCCTCCGCGACTACTACCTCTCGCGCCGCCTCCCCATGATCGTCACCGCCGATCTCAACGCCTCGCCCACCATGTATCGCACCGGCCGGGTCCGCCGCGCACTGGGCCTGCTCCGATGCAAGCCGCTCTTGGGAGTCGTCGGCACCTGGCCCGCCGACAACCCGCGTTGGAAGCGTTTCGCCATCGACGATGTCTTCGTCACGCCCGGCATCAAGGTCGCCTCGTGGCAGGTCGTCGAGGCCGATACCGGCTCCGACCATGCGCCCGTCGTTGTGGACCTCGTCATGCCCGAGCAGCGCCGCTGAGCGCCGCACGTAGGACACCCTAGAATGGCCCCCAAAGGCGAGAAATGCCGATCGAACACGGAAGTTGTGCGGGCGTAGGAGGCGGGATGCAGATACTCATCAGCGGCGCGGTGCAGGGTGAAGACGGCGATCAGGGCGTCCTGGCCGTCATCCTCATCATCGACGCCCAGACAAACGAAATCCTCCACCGCTGCGAGTACCTGCCCCCGAAGGATGTCGTCTCCCCGGGACAGAAAATCCAGTTCACGGGCTCCTGCTTCATCGACGGCTCCTATTACGTCTGCACGCACAACGAGATACTCGTCTACGACCAGTGGCCCCCCGTGGCGCCCGCCCGCAAGATTAGTCTCAAAGGCTTCAACGACCTCCACCACTGTTTCCCGTGGAAGGGCAACCTCGCCGTCTCCAACACCGGGCTGGAGACCGTCGACATCGTCTCGCTCACCGGCGAACTCCTCGAGCGATACGACCTGCTCAAGGACGAGCCCGGTGCGCGCAAAATCGATGACCGCAAGGACTACCGCCTCATCCCCGATACCAAGCCCCACCTCCGCCACGGCAATCACCTCTTCGAACTCGAAGGCGAACTCTGGACGAGCCAGCTCCGCACCATGGACGCCGTCTGTGTCACCAAGCCGGGACGCCGAATCGAGATGGCCGCCGGCATGCCGCACGACGGCATCGTCATGGGCGACAAACTCGTCTTCACAACGACAAACAACCACCTCGTCATGTTCGATGTCGACGACACCTCCCGGCGCTCCATCTACAACCTCCCCGAGATGACCCCCGAACTGAACCAGCTCGGCTGGTGCCGGGGCGTCGTCCGTCACCCGCAGAATCCCGATCAGTACTTCGTCTGCTTCTCCGCGCTGCGCCGCTCTAAGTGGAAGGAGTTCGGCTACTGGATCAAGCACGGCCACTGGCAACCCCGCTCCCACATGGCTCTCTATGACCTCGCCCAGCGCAAGATGATCCACCACAAACAGATCGGCGAGCACCACGGATACCAGCTCTTCCAGATCGACCTGCTCCCGCAAGAACGGCTCGTGTGACCAGTCCAGCGCCCAAGAATCGATCCTTCCTCGAAGACGCCCTCCGGCTCATCCTCGGCAACTTCGGGCTCCTCGCCCTCGCGCTGCTCGTGGGAATCGCCACCGCGCGCATCTGGAAAGAAGACGTCCGAGGCGTCATCACCGCCGTCCTCATCGTGCCGTCGCTCCTCGTGCTCTTCGGCGACTTCGGCATCGACAAGGCGCTCCCCACCATGATGGCCGCCCGACCCGATGAGAAGAACCGAATCATCGGCGTCTCCTTCACGCTCTGGCTCATCGCCTCCATCCTCTACACACTCCTCGCCGTCGCGTGGTTCTTCGCGCCGTGGTCGGGCGACCTCCCCCTCTCGTGGTATGCCCTCTCGGTCGTCGGAATCGGCCCGAGTCTCCACCTCGCAATCGCGCGGGGCGTCGCCCTCGCAGACCAGCGCATCTCCACCTATGTCCCGCGCCTCGTCTGGGCCGAACCACCCAAGCTCATCATCATCCTCACACTCGGCGCGCTCCTCGGTTTCGACGGCCCCTCCGACGGCTGGGTCTACTTCCTTGCCATGCTCGTCGGCTCGCTCATCTCATTCGCCATCGGCATCCAGCTCATCCGCTCCCGCTACACCATCCGCTTCGACTTCGACGCGACCCTCGCCAAAGAGATGATCGCCAAGGCCTTCAAGTTCGGCATCTCAACCGTCCTCATGCGCCTCAACTACCGCATCGATCTCTTCATCCTCTCACTCACCGTCATGCACATCGCCGACGCCCACCTCGGCAACTACTCCGTCGGCGTCAACTTCGCCAACATGCTCTGGCAGATCCCCATAGCACTCTCCTGGGCCGTCTTCTCGCGAGGCGTCAACACCTCAGATCGGGCGGCATTCGCGCACAAAACCGCGCGCCTCTCCCGCTTCGGCCTCGCCGTCGGACTCCCCGCCGCGATCGTCACATACTTCGCCGCGCCGTGGATCCTCCCGCTCGTCTACGGCCCCGGGTTCCGACTCGCAGCCACCTGCACCCAGATCCTCCTCCCCGGAATCGTCGCCTTCTTCGTCGCGCGCACGCTCGAAGCAGACCTCCACGCCAAGGGCCACCCGCTCCTGGTCTCAGCGGTCATGGGCCCGGTCGTCGTTGCCAACATCGTCCTCAACGCCATCTGGGTGCCGCAGGGCTTCGTCTCGTGGGCGCCGGCCAACGGTGTCCTCGGCGCAGCATGGGCCAGCACCGTCACCTACATCGCCGGCACCATCGGCCTGGTCGCCGTCTATTCCAGAATCACCGGAATCAAGTGGTGGGACCTCGTCATCCCCCGGCCGAGCGACTTCCGCTTCCGCTTCATCCGCTCCCGGCGCTGACGCCAACCCGCCTCAACCGCGCGACGACGCCACCGCCCCGTCCGGCTCCGTGTACCAGTCGTACGCGTCGCCCTCGTGCTCCTCGTAGCCCTCGTCGGCGTCCCATTCTTCGCCCGCCTCACGCGCCGCAGCCTCGTACGGATCCTCATCCGTGACGAGCGTCCCGCGCGGAGGCGGCGAAAAGAACAGACCGATGTTCGGCAGGTACAACGCCGCCAGCGGCACCAGGAAGTACAGCAGCCACACCGCGTCCGTCGAGCCGTTCTTCAGCACACGCATCACATTCACTGACGCGAGCGCTGCAAAGACGATCCACGCGCACTGATACTTCCGGTTCGGATGCCCGATCATCGCGTTCGTGAACCACTTCATCCCGATACCCAGAAGCAGCGGGCAGAACACGATCCCGAACCAACCGAAGTTCATGAAGAACTCCGCCATGATCGAAGGCGTAATCGTCACATTCTCGATCCGCCCCGGATACAGCGCATTCATATACGCCGAGTTCACCGAGTCCAGATTGTATTTCCCCGACCAGATCCACCCCGGGACGAAGTAGAGCAAGGTCAGGAAGGTCTCGCCGTACTGATACGGAATCCGCCCCCCGACATTGTTCACCACCTCGCCCATCTCGTTGATGAAGGTGAACGGCGCGACGATCGGCGTGAGCCACGAGCTCGTCCGCTCCATCGAGTTCTGGAAGTAATACGCCGCTTCGCCGAGATTGCCGCGCGTCGCGCGGAGCAGAACGTAGAACGCCATCAGGAAGAACCCGCCCACAGCGCCGCCCGCCCACACGATCAGCGGCACCTTCTGCAGGTACCGGAACCGCCAAACAATCAGCGCGCCCAGCACCAGCAGACCGATGTATGACCGCGATCCGAACGCCAGCAGGATCAGCGTCGAGAAGCCCAGCATCGGGATCGTGACAAGGTTCATCCCCATCCGCGCGATCAGCAGCAGCATCCCCACGTACAGGAACTTGGCCAGGTGAAAGACCAGGCCGCCCGCGTCCGCCAGAAGCATGGATCGCTCACCCATGCGCGACAGAGCCGCAGAGATACCGCCCTGCACGCCGTAGATGTACGCCCACGCGCCGACGCCGATCCCCCAGATCAGGAACGCGCCCGGCACATAGATCTGGTCCACCGCGGGGGTGTCAGAGAAGTACGCCTCGAGCCGACGCGGCGCACGAAAGTTCTTGGGCCCGATCCGGTACCCCAGCACGTAGCAGAACACGCCGAGCGTGCACACCTGCACGACCTTCAGCATCTCGCTCGGCGCCAGCGCCCGCCCGTAATACTCACTCTCCGGAGCGTCCAGAATCACAAGCGCTGGGGCCAGCACATACATCATCCCGAACGCCGCCACCACGAACGCGTGCGGCGAGAACCACGGGATCTTCCCCGCCAGAACCGCCGCCGCACTCGGCAAGAGCACCAACGCGCCCAACGCGATGAAGAAGAACGAAGCCGAGAACTCCCGCGCCTCCGCGCTCCAAATGAGCATCGCCACCAGCAGGGTGATGAATCCGAGGAACGCGATGACAAGGAACTTGATCTGCTTCATGACACCCGTGCCAGGTCCGAGAACACGCCAACTCCTGACGCGGCCCGACCCCTCCGACTCCTGCTTATCGGCAATCCCAGGCGAACTCTTCGACCCGCCTTCTACGATTCGACGCCCCAACCGGATCGCCCCATTCGATGGAACTCAACGGGCCCCCGAGGCCATCGAACGGTACACCTCGAGCGTCCTCCGGGCGACCGCGGGCCATGTGAATCGCTCCCGCACCAGAGCCGCCCCCGCGGCCCCGCACGAGGTCCGGAACGCCGGATCGACCAGCATCCGAGAGACCGCCGAAGCGACCTCACCCGCGTCCAGGGCCGTTTCGATCCCGGCACCCACCTCGGTGATCTCAGGGAAGTGGCAATCCCGCGTCACCACCGCAGCCGCCCCGAACCCCAACGCCTCGGTAATCGCCAGACTGAACCCCTCCTGCCGGCTCGGAAGCACGAAGCAGGCACACTCCCGATAGGCCGCGGCCTTATCCGCGCCGTACACCGGGCCCGTTTGAACAACCGTGCCAGTCAGCCCAGCGTCCCCAATCACACGATCGAACGCGTCGATCGAGTCGTCCTCCCGTGGGCCGGCCACTACCAGTTTCGCCCCCGGATGCTCACGCGCTACCCGAGTCCACGCGTCAGCCAGAATGTCCAATCCCTTCTTGAAGTGCAGGCGGCTCAGAAACAATACGAACGGCGACTCGCCCAGCGCCGGAAACTTGCCCCGAAACAGCCCTTCCTCCGTGACACGCTCGATGTCACTCATGAACACGCCGTTGGGGATGATCTCGATCCGAGTCCAAAGCCGCAGGGCCGATACCGCATCTCGTTCGTGCGGATTCAGCGCATGAATGACCGACGCCCCGCGGAGCATCCTCCGATGGAACAGCGCCATCGAAACCTTCTTTTTCAGGGCCTTCTGCTTGAGCGACCAGAAGTCGAGCATCCCCGCCGGACGAATCAGATAAGGGATCTTCCTCGCCCGACACCGCGCCGATACCCGCAGCAGCGGCGAGTCCCAGACGCCATGGAGATGCGCAATGTCGGGCTCGGGGACCGCATCAAACGCCGGACCGAAGTGGCTCGCAAGCAGCCGTCGCATGCGCGACGGCGGATCGGTCATCAGGTGCAGCGTCACACGCTCGATGCCCGGCACCTGCGCCAGCGCCTCACGCGACACCGCTTCCCGAGCAGCGGAACACGCCCCGAGCAGATGAACATCGAGGCCGAGCCCGGCTTGCGCCGATGCGATCCGTCCGATGACCGTCGAGGGCCCGCCGTTGGCCGGATCAATCGACCCGATGACATGACAGATCCGCATCGACACAGATTACGCGGGGCTCTTCGCCCAGCTCATCAGCGCGTCCGCAACCTCCGGCCGCGAGAACTCCATCGGAGGACGCTGTCCCGCCGCGAGCATCTCACGCACCTTCGTGCCCGACAGGAAAATCTTGTGCTCGCCGCCGTGCGGGCAGGTCTTCGACGAAGTCATGCCCTCGCACAACTTGCACCACGCCGCGTGCTCGAACTTGAGCGGCCTGATACCCAGGTTCTTCGCGTCGAGCCCGTCAAAGATGTTCTGGGCGTCGTACGTCCCGTAGTAGTTCCCCACGCCCGCGTGATCCCGCCCGACAATGAAGTGCGTGCACCCGTAGTTCTTCCGCACCAGCGCGTGCAGAATCGCCTCGCGGGGCCCCGCATACCGCATCGCCGCCGGCATCACCGACAGATGCGTCCGATCCTTCACGAAGTACTTCTCGATCAGAACCTGGTAGCAGTCCATCCGCGTCGCCGCCGGGATATCACCCTTCTTCGTCTCGCCGACCAGCGGGTGAATCAGCAGCCCGTCGCAGATCTCCTGCGTGCACTTGCACAGATACTCGTGCGCCCGGTGAATCGGGTTCCGCGTCTGGAAAGCGCCCACGGTCTTCCACCCGCGCTTCTCGAACTCCGCCCGCGTCTGCGCGGGCGTCTGGCGGAAGTCCAGGAACGCCTCGGGTCCCTTCGGGTCCACGCAAACCGTCACCACATCCACCGGCCCGGCGACGCAGGTATCGCCCTCCGCCATCACCTGCGCCACGCCCGGGTGCGCCTCATCGGTCGTCGCGAACACATTGGGAATCTCGAGCTTCTTGTCGTGCGCGAAGGTCTCCTTCACCGTCATCACGCCCTGCAGCACCCCGTTCGGGGCATACAGCGCCACCCGCTCGCCGACCTTCGGCGCCTTCGAAGAGTCCACCGACAACAGAATCGGAATCGGCCAGATGTCGCCCGACGCGAGCTTCATGCTCTTGCACACGCTCTCGAAGTCCGCCTTGCCCATGAACCCGGTCAAGGGGCTGAACGCGCCGATCCCGATCATCTCCAGATCGCACGATTGCTTGGCGCTCAGGTCGATCCGCTTGAGCGAAGCCGCCTCGCCCTTCAGTTTCGTAGCAGTCGCGCTGTCAACTACGCGATTCACAAGCGTGCCGCCGTGCGGCGAAATCAGGCCGGACATCGTTCTCTCCTCGGGTACCGGGTGTCTCGTTGCGGGTGAATGGGGCGGATAGTGTAGCGGCCCCAACCCCCCGGGTCCCCGTGCCGATCCCGCACCCCGCGCCCGATAAAACCGCGCCCTCACGATCCGGGGCGATCCCCGCTCATCACCATGCTCTTCCAGAGCAGCGGCAACCGACCGGCACCCTTCCAGCGGACATCCACGAACCCCGCCTCACGCAGCAGCGTCCCGAGCGTCGACGGGCTCCAGAACTTGATGTGCCCCCCGTCCCACAACGGGTTCATGTGGTGATCAAACTTGTTCATCACCGCCACCGCCACATTCTTCATCCACCCGTGATACGGCGTCGTGCACACGAACCGTCCGCCCCCGCGCACCGCCGCCATGCACCCCCGCGCCCACGATCGCGGGTCGTACAGATGCTCCACAACCTCCGTCGACACCACGATGTCGAATGGCTCCTCTCCCAGGTTCTCAAGCACGCGATCATCCGCCAACAGCCGCTCGAACCGCCCTTTAGGGAACGCCTTCCGCGCCTGCTCGATCCCCTGCTCCGACGCATCGATCCCCACACCGACAGCGCCGTGCCCGATGAACCAGTTGACAAGCCAACCGTTCCCGCACCCCACATCGAGCACACGCACGCCTTCCGCCAGTCGATCACCCAACAGCGCGCCGATCGCCGGCGTCAGATACGCCATCGTGTGCGCCGGGCCGCTGTGCTCGAATCCGTATTCCGGGATCTCGTTGAGTGCCATACGCCCTCGAATCCGTAGAAAGTCTCGTCCGCTTCACAATCTCAAACCATCCCGGCATCGCCCGACGCATCGCCCAGCGAACCGCCAATCCCCACGCCCGAACCGACCGAACATCCGTCGCCAACGATACCGCGCTGCGCGCACGCCCACGGCGCATCCGCTCAAGGGCCCGAATCCCGCGCAACATCGCCTGCGCGGTCCTCACACTCGGCACGCGGGTGCGCCCGCCGAGCCGCTCGTGCTGCAACTCGCGAAGCAACGCAAACTCAGCGTCCAGCGCATCATCGCTCATCCCGCTGGTCACGGTCGAGTGCCCGCCCTGGTGCTGATGCACCAGCGGCTCATTGAGCAGAACGAGCGAGCCGTGCTCGAGCAGCGAGAGCGTCCACGCGGAGTCGACATTGGAGACAAACCGCCCGTCCGTCGCCATCACCGCGCCCGCCTCCACCGCGTGCCGCGACACCAGCAGCTGCGTCGGAATCCCCACATCCACATCCTGCAGGTACATCGCCAGCACCGCGTCCCCCGCCGAAAGCTGCTCCACGACCGCCCGGCGCCCGCGCCGCTCCGTCCGGACCAGCCGTCCATCCTCGAAGCGCTTCGCCAGGCACCGCACCACGGATACAGACCCGCGCCCCATCACCGCCGCCGCGAGCATCCGCTCCAGGCACGACGGCTCCAGCGCATCGTCATCGAACACCGGCTTGATCCACGCCCCCCGCGCCAGCGACATCGCATAGTTCAGGTTCCCCGCCTGCCCCCGCACGCCCTCGTTGGCCACGACGCGCACCCGCGAGTCCCGCGCCGCGAGCCGTTCCGCGACCAGGCGCCCCTCCCCCGGCGGATCCTCATCGTCGCAGATGATGATCTCTATGCCCCGGAAGTCTTGCCCCAGCACCGACTCAACCGCGCGCACCAGCATCTCAGGCCGCCGGAACGTCGGCACCACCACGGAGACAATCGGATCAACCGCTGAACCCGCCATGCGCGCCGCATCCTCCCGTCACGAAGGATCATCGGCAAATCGCGGCCTCGCACGGATCGCCTTCGCCGGGTTCCCCCCGTAAATCGTCCACGCCTCCAGGTCCTTGAACGCCGCCCCGCGAGCCCCGAGCAACGCCCCGCGACCGACCCGGACATTCGGCCCCACAAAGGCGTCCGCCGCAATCCACACATCGTCCTCAATCACGATCGGCGGGCGGAGCAGCGGCAACTTCGGCTGCGTGAAGTCGTGCGTCCCCGCGCACAGGTGCGCATGCTGCGAGATCGAGCAGTTCGAGCCGATCGTGATCTTCCCGAGGCAGTAAATCACCGCCCGATCCCCGAGCGAACAGTTGTCCCCCAGAGTCAGGTTCCACGGCTGCTCGACGCGCACACTGGGCCGGATCCGCGAGTGCGCCCCGATCGTCGCCCCGAATCGCCGGAGCCACCACGCCCGCACGCCGTACCAGTTGTGGAAGGTCATCCGCATCATCGGCTGGCCGAAGTAGTTCCACAGCAGCCGGAGAACCTTCTCCTTGGTCGTGTAAGGACTCTCCGCCCGAGACAGCGCCTCGTCAGACGGAAAGCCCGGGCCATGGTCTTGTGCGCTCACTTCGACTCGCCCTTCCGCTTGAGCACCGACACCTTCACCGACATCATCCCCTCATAGATCGAACGCATCCGCGCGTAGTTCCATCCCGCCACACCGTCCAGGAACCCGCGCCGAATCACAATCGTCCAGAAGAACACGATGAGCGACTTCGCGGGCAACCGATACGAGATCGCCTTGAGCGCCCGCCGGCGCGACACCGAGTTCCCCCGGAACATCGTCGCGATCGCCCGCCCCGTCCGCATCGGCGGCTCGGCCAGCGCCTGGCTCGCCTCCAGCGATGAATACCGGTTGTGCTTATCGAACCACTCCTCCAGACCCTTCGAGAAGTTGTAGTGCATGTACGGCATCCTCAGAACGCCGGTCTTGCCGCGGTTTACCTCCCGCTGACCATGCCCGTAATCCTCGAAGCGGCACGAGTCCGGATTCAACAACCGGCACTGGTACACCGGGAACTCCGCCGCATGACGCAGCCACCGCCCCATGAACATCATCATCGACGGGCACTGGTACGCGCTCGCGCCGTCCACGCTCGATCCGTCCGCCCGCAACAGCGCCCCCATCTCCCGAACCAAGGCGGGCGTGAACCGCTCGTCCGCGTCCACCTGGAACTGCCACTTGTACTTAACGGGAATGTTGTCGATCGCCCAGTTCCGCTGCTGACCGAAACTCCTGAACGCGTTCACATGCACCGTCGCGCCCATCTCCTCGGCGATCTCGCGCGTGCGATCCTTCGAGCCCGAGTCGAGAACGTGCACATCATCGCACCACGCGCACGACTCCAGGCACGCCCGGATGTTCCCCTCCTCGTTGTATGTGAGCACGATCACCGACACCGGCGCCGTCTCGCGGGCCGCCAGATCGTCGAGGGAGAACTCACGCCGATCGTCGCGCCTGCCGTTCGCGTCGCGCCTGACCTCGATCTTGGCCGCAGCCGCACCGACCGATGCTTCCGGACGCCCGCCCGTCGCAGCGCCGACCGGAGCCTCGGCCCCAGCGTCGGGCACCGCGGGGGTTGCCAGCGAAGTCGCGGGC
>CALFMQ010000251.1 GCA_937879825.1 uncultured Phycisphaerales bacterium | reverse complement strand
ATGCGCTCGCTTCGCCCCCGCCAGTGGAGTGTCATGGCCAGTTCGTTCGGCGAATACGCGACGGTGTAGAGCGTTCCCGACGCGCGCCGGTACTGAGTCCGGACGAGCGGCGGTGCCAGGAACGCGTCGATGGCCTGCTCGACCGTTGTTGCGGTTTCCGTGATCTCTGACAGGCAGGCGCGGCGTTCGGCGGACTGTGTGAACTCGGCGTACTGCGGCCATTCGATGTGCTGCTGGTGGTTTGTTGAAACAGGGGAGAGATCGAGCGAGAGCGGGCGGTCGGGTGATGCGAATGCGGTGAGGTGCGCACCGGAGCGGTCGAGCATCGTGAAGTTGTAGGACATATAGACGGGCACGCGGCGGAGCGTGTCGCACGCCTCCCGCACGGTGGTGCAGGTCTGGAGCAGGTAGCGCAGGACGAGCGAGGCGCTGAATCCGGGGCCGACGGCGCGCCGGCCGCCGAACGCGAGCGCGACGGTGAGCCCCGCGTCGTTGACGCCGTCGAGCGCCCCCCAGACGCAGTCGGTCATGACGTGGGTTCGGACACCCCCCCACTGCGTCGAGAACATGATGGCGTCGCAGAGATGCGGGGCGTGGTCGTAGTTGCGGACGAGAACGGGGCCTGTGTCTGTGCTGATGACCGCCTGCGAGCAGGCGCGGATGATGGGCGTGGGCGACCAGAGCGTGAGGAAGCGGGCGCGGTCATGGTCATGGCCGACGAGGTCGAGGATCGACTCGTAGACGGGGAAGAGCTCGGGCATGTGCGTGAGGAGCCGGCTTCGGCATTCGTCGAGCGCGGGCCAGCCGCCGGGATGTTTGCACATCCAGAGGTGATAGCCGGGCCAGTATTCATTGAACACCGTGCGCAGGCGTTTGCCCGGCTCCGGCTCGTGGATCGCCCGGAACTCAAGGGAGAGGTCGGAGCCGGCGGCGGGGCGCGACGTCACAGGAGTTTGAACTCGTGCTGATGCGCTTCGATCATCGAGTCGGCGGCGGCGATGGGTGTGACCTGATATTGCGAGCGGATGCCCTTGATCCACGCCTTGGCTCGATCGGTGAGTTTGAAATCATCGTCCATGAAGCGGCCGGGCGAGACGAGGATTCCTAGGTCGGCGCCCTCGTAGAAGTAGTCGCCCTTCCCGGCGATGCGCAGCCAGAAGGCCCGATTCTCGGTGTGAACCGTGCGGCGGTGCGTCTGAGGACGGACATAGCGAATTTGCTTGGAGTCGCTGAGTTCCCAGATTCCTGAGGGCGGCGCCTCGGTGATCTGCGCGACCGAGTCCTTGGTGTGCTTGATGACGAGCTGACTCCAGGAGTCGATGTTGTCGGGATCGGCCCATCGTGTGTTGAGCGCCTCGACATCGAGGTCGTAGTCGACGCCCATCCACTCAAGAAGGTGGAAGACGAAGAGGGGCGCATCGGCGTGGGCGAAGGCCGAGAGGTTGGTCATTGAAGAAGCACCGGTGATGCGCGGGTTGCACTCGCCGAGATAGACCTTGCCGGTATCGAGATCGGTGAGGAAGTCGATCTCGAAATAGCCGCGGTAGCCGAGTTTCTTGAGTTCGTCGCCGAACGCGATCGCGGCGTTGCGGGCTTCCTTGCGGGTCTTGGATTGGAAGGCGCCGGCGAATACTTCGTTGCCGCACCAGCCACCCTTGTAGGGCGTGAGTTCGGGAAAACCGACGAGCTCGGTCATCAGCGGGCCGACGATGGTGCCGTGGCGGGTCACGCACGCTTCGAGCGCCGATCCTCGGCAGTTGATGCGCTTCATGACTTTGACTTCGGGCGCGGCGACGATGTCCTTCTCGTACTTCTTGAACTCCTTCTCGTTGGAGATGAAGTAGGTTGTATGGCCGGAGTCGCCGAAGGCGGTCTGGATGACGAGATCCTCGCCGAGCTTCTTCGAGACTTTGCGGAGTGTGTCGTAAGAGTCGACTTTGGCGAGAACATTGGGGACGCACTTGACACCGGCGCGCTCCGCGATGCGTGTGGTCTCGACCTTGTCGTCGATCTTGGTTCGGAGCGCTGCGGGCGGGAAGCAGACCTCCAGACCCGCTTTCTTGCAGAGTGCTTCGGTCTTCTCATCGAACATGAGGAAGACGGCCTTGCCGTTCTTGCCGTTGTCGCCTCGGTCCCTGAGGAGCTTGAGCAGGTCGGGGTGGCTCAGGAGGTAGTTATTGATGTCTTCGATGGACTCGAACGGCTCGTGCGGGATCTCGGGCGGGACGTAGACGTGGGGGTGCTTTCCGTCGAAGCAATCGATCGCGGAGAGGAAGTTGAAGTTGCGGATCCACTCGTCCATCCCGAGGAGATTGAAGTTGGTTGCGCTGATGAAGTAGATCGGCTCGGTGTTGCGATGGAAGAACCGCCGGATGTCGGAGACCCCGCTGAGTCGCTTGCGCTTCGAAGAGGCCGAACGATCGGACTGGAGCGCCTTGGCGTTGAGGTCGCCTTGAATGTCGGCGGTCGGACTCATTGACTTCTGCTTCTTGCCGGCGCCCATACTCTTTAAACCTTCCTGATCGCGGGCGTTCTGCGTGAAGCGCCGGCGGCTCGTTCGATTGCTGATTGTGAGAAGACTCGGAATCCGTAGGAGGGGTGATACCCGTGAATCTCCTTGACATCGATCGCAAGGAGGAACTCGATGATTTCGGCGCTGACGACCTGGCCCGGCACGAGGAGCGGGAAGCCGGGCGGGTACGGCGTCACAAAGGACGCGGAGACGAACTCATTCCCGGCGCGGATCTTATTGAGCGTGTCGCGGTTGATGAGCACCCAGTCGAGGCACGACTCGTCGTACGCCATGAAGTAGGCGCGGCGGAGGTCGCCCTCGGGCGTGCCCGAGTCGTCGGTCTTGAATGCGTCGTGGAAGCGCGAGAAGTTGGGCAGCGGTGGGTTGGTCAGGAGGGAGTCGACACGCTCGGCGTGGTGCGCGAGCCCGGCGCTGCTCTCGGTGAGGAGACGGTCCTGGACGCCTGTGGCGATCTTGGCGAGGACCTCGATGAGGTACGCGATGTCGCCGCGCGAAGTGCCGATATTGGGCATAAAGAGCGCGGTGTTGCGTGATGTCTTGTTGATCTGGATGTCGTACTGATCCATCAGGAGGTGGCGGAACTGATCGCCATTGAGTCCTGTGGCGGCGATCTGGAGCGTGACCCGTGACGGATCGAGCGTGAACTCGTCATCGCGCCATGCCTTGTCCATGCGCCCCCAGCCATGCGTGTGCGAGTAGTAGTACTCGAGCCCCGACGGCCGGAACTCCTCCGGAATCATGTCGGATGGACGAAGGACGGAGAACATCCTGTTGACGATCGGGTGCTCACGAACGCGTTCGCGCAGAGTCATCGCCAACCCGATGGTGTCCTCGACAAGTTCGTACCCCTCGAGCTCGACCTGCCGGCGCCCGACATCGAGCGACGCGATGATCTGATAGTTGGGGGAGGTCGAGGTGTGCGTCATGAACGCTTCGTGAAAGGGGACACTAGCGCGCTGTTCGAAATCCTCGTCGAAGACATGAATCATCGACCCTTGCCGGAGCGAGGTGAGCGTTTTATGGGTCGACTGCGTGACATAGACGCGGACTCGGGCGCTCTCGGGATCGGGCATCCCTTCGAGGGACTCGCCGGCGCGCTGCCTGGCGCGGAACTGTTCGCGGTACTCGGTTGACCGGAACTCGGCGCGGAGCCGTGCGGCCGCGTCCATTCCGGTGCGCTTTCGGAGCATCGGGTTGAATCGCGCGAAGGCGAACCACGCCTCGTCCCACAAGAAGATCATGTCGGGCTTGATCGCCAACACGCGACGCATGATGGTGTACGGGTCGTAGGTCAGGCCGTCGAAGGTGCAGTTGGTGAGCAGGAGCATGCGCACGCGATCGAGTTTGCCCGCGGCCTTCAGTTCGAGGAGTCGTTCCTCGATCTCGTGGTAGGGCACCGCGCCGTACATCGCGTACTGCTGGAGGGGGTAGGAGTCGAGGTAGACGGGCATCGCGCCGGCGAGGACCATCGCGTAGTGGTGCGACTTGTGGCAATCGCGGTCGATGAGCACGATGTCGCCGGGCTGGATGAGCGCCTGGAGAACGATCTTGTTGGCGGTTGATGTGCCGTTGGTGACGAAGAATGAGTTGCGCGCCCCGAAAGCGCGTGCCGCGGCCTCCTGGGCGCGCTTGATCGGGCCTTTCGGCTGCAGGAGCGAGTCGAGGCCGCCGGAAGTGGCCGATGTTTCGGCCATGAAGATGTTGGGGCCGTAGAACGCAAGCAGGTCGCGGGCCCAGTGCGCGTTCGACATGGATTTGCCGCGTGCGATGGGCAGGGCGTGGAACACCCCTGTCGGCTTGGCGCTGTAGCGGCGGAGCGCCTCGAAGAACGGCGCCTCGAAGCGTGCGCGGATCCCCTTGAGGATCGTCAGGTGCTGCTCCATGTACTGCTCGAGGCGGTAGAACGCGCGGCGGAAGTCCGAGCCGAGGTTGCCCGCAACGGTTTCGAGCGGCGTGTCCGTGACGAGGTAGAGATCGAGTTCGGGCCGGAGGCGGTGGAGCACCTTTCCCAGGGCGAGCGAACGCTCAAGGCCGAAGGACATCGGCATGGGCTCGGCTTCGAGCGTGTCGAGGTATCGCTCGAGCGACTGGTGCGGGTTATGCGTCTTGAACGAGTAGTTGTACCGTAGGAAGACGGCTTGAATCGTCGGGTTGAACTGCACCGCGATGATCGCGTCTTCGACGCTTGGAACGGTGACGACGTCGTAGATGAACTCGTCGGAGTCGCGCCGGCAGGCGGCGAGCCCTTCGCGGACCTCGGTGCGGTCGAACGCATCAACGCCATCGACGATGAGCACCTCGAAATACGGCTTGCCGGTGCGGATGATCTCGCCGGTGTCGTCGGGATCGTCGGTGTCGCGCTTGTTGGCCCGGGCGAGCGTCGCACCGCCGCGGTCGCGGTAGGCATCGCCCACGAGGAGCCGCGCGATCTCGCCGACCTCGGAAGCGAGTTCGGGGTACTCGGCGCGCTCGAAGAGGCGCTTGAGCTTGTCGACGCGGGCACCGCCGGGGAATGCCCAATAGTACTCCAGCGTTCGAAGGAGATTGAGTGACTCCTGCACGAGTGCGCGGGGTTCGGCGGCGTCGCGCCCGGATCGGGCGAACTCCTTGAGCCACGAGGCGCGGACCTGGAGCTCGTTCCACGAGTCCATGCGGAGCTGCGGCGCGCTGTACTTGCGCTGGCCCTTGCCGGCGGGCGTGCTGCCTTTCGGATCGTTGAGTGTCATCCGGGCGCGCCTGTTCCGGGTGTTGCGGGCGGCGGCGCGAAGCCCTGCGGGTGGTGCGAGTCGGGGATGGGGCGTGGGATCGTGGTCTTGTTGTCGTTGATCCCGGCGCGCGAGCCGCGCGACATCTTCTCCAAGGGACCGAGCTCTCGCAGGTATGAGTCCATGCCCGAGGCGCGATCATACACCGAGAAGTTGACCTTGCGGTCGCGGAAGCTCTTGAGCGGCTGGCCGAGTCCTTTCAATCCGACCTCGCGCGTGCGCTGCACACGCTCGAGGTCGATCTCAATCGGGAGCATCTCTTCGTTGCTCGTCGCCTGATAGAGGATGTCGCCCGTCGGAGCAACGAGAATGGATCGCCCGTTTCCGCCGTCGCCCACGCCGTTGATGTCGATCACGAAGCACTGATTCACTGCGGCGGTTGACTTCGCGATGGCGAGTTCGACATCGCGATCGATGCTCGGCGTGAGCGTGGGATGGAGGATGACCTCGGCGCCCATCACGGCGAGGGTGCGCGACGTCTCGGGGAACCACATGTCGTAGCAGATGCTGACGCCGAATCGCCCAACCTCCGGCACGTCAAACACGCAGAACTCGGTGCCCGACTCCACGCCGGTCTCGTACGGCATGAAGGGGAACATCTTGCGGTAGCGAGCGATGACCTGGCCTTCAGGATTGATAACGGGCGAAGTGTTGTAGATGCCAGTATCGGTCCTTTCGTAGAGCGACCCGGGGATCAGCCAGATCTTGTGCTTGGCGGCGAGATTGCAATAGACCTGCTCGGTCTCGCTCGGGAGCGGCGCGGCGTTCCCGGTCCATCCGCCGTAGGTCGCCAGTTCGCTCAGCACGACCATCTGCACCCACGGGTAGAGATACATGAGCATCTCGATGCGGTCGGTGATGTGCGCGAGATTGGACTGGCGACCGGAGATCTTGAGCTGCAATCCGGCGATGGCGAACGGCCTCATCGTCGATCAACCTTTCCTGGCGCCCGAGAGCGCGGGTGACTGTGCGTGCGATCCCGCGGCGTGGGTGAACGCCTGCTCGATCGTGTCCAGGCCCCGGGTGAGTTGCTCGTCTGTGATCACGAGCGGGCAGAGGACGCGGATGACATTGGAGAGGACGCCCGCGGTGACTGTGATCACGCCGTGCTCGAGACAGTAGTCCGAGACTCTCTTGACTGTTGTGCTGCCGGGCGTCGCGGGGTCTCCGTTCTCATGGACTTCGACGGCGATCATCGCGCCGAGACCCCGGACATCGGTGATGCACTTGTGACGCTGCGCCATGTTCGAGAAGCGTTCGCGGATTGCCTTGCCGATGTGCGCGGCGCGGTCGTTGAGATTGTGCTTCTGCATGGACCGGATCGTGGCCAGCGCTGCGGCGCACGAGACTGGATTGCCGCCGTAGGTTCCGCCGAGCGTACCGGGGTTGACCCGGTCCATGACGGACGCCTTGCCGAGCACGGCGGAGATGGGGAGTCCGCCGCCCATGGACTTGGCCCATGTGGAGATGTCGGGTGTGACGGCGTAGTGCTGATAGGCCCCCCACTTGCCGGTGCGCGCGAAGCCCGACTGGACTTCGTCGAAGATGAGCATGATGCCGTACTCGTTACAGAGTTCGCGGAGGCCCTGGATATAGGCCTTCGGCGCGACATAGAAGCCGCCCTCGCCCTGGACAAGTTCGATGATGATCGCCGCCACATTCTGCGGCGCGACGGTGTCCTTGAAGGCGGCGCGGAGACGATCGAGTTCGCGCGCCGAGAGCGCCTCGTCGGAGAGTCGCTCGCCGACATCGCGCTTCGGGAAGGGGAGTCGATAGACCTCGGGCATGAACGGGCCGCACCCGGTCTTGTAGGACACCTTCGAGGTGAGCGTCGCGCTCAAGAGCGTGCGGCCGTGGAACGCGCCGGTGAAGCAGATGATCCCCGGGCGGCCCGTCACCTGGCGCGCGATTTTGACGGCGTTCTCGACGGCCTCGGCGCCCGTGTTGATGAGCACGGCCTTGGTCGCATCGCCGTGCGGCAGGAGTTCCACGAGTCTTTCGCAAAGCGCTACGTAGGGCTCGTACGTGGCGACATGGAAGCAGGTGTGCAGGAGCTGGGCGGCCTGCGAGCGCACGGCCTCGACGACATCGGGGTCGCAATGCCCGACATTTATCACGCCGATCCCCCCCGCGAAGTCGATGAACTCGCGTCCGTCGGCGTCGACGAGGATCGCGCCGCTGGCAGACTTGGCGGTCAGCGTTGACAATCGCCCGACACCGGGGCACACCACATTTTCACGGCGACGAATCAGGTCCGCCGACTTGGACATGCGAATCTCTCCTAGACACCCCAAGAGATGTACTTGAGTTGTGTGTATTCATCCATGACATATTTGCCGCCTTCGCGTCCGAAACCAGACTGTTTGACGCCGCCGAAGGGCGCCTGAACCGTCGACGGCCCGCCGTCGTTGGCGCCGACGATTCCGTACTCGAGGCGTTCTGCGACGCGGATAAGGCGCGAGGCGTTCTGCGTGAAGAAATAGGCTGCGAGGCCGAACTGTGAAGCGTTGGCCCACTCGACCACTTCGTCTTCGGTCCTGAACGAGCGGACGGCGGCGACGGGCCCGAAGGTCTCTTCGTGATGAACTCGCATGTCGGCCGTCATGCCGTCGATCAGCGTCGGCGCGTAGAAACGGTCGGCGAGCCCCTTGATGCGCACACGCTGGCCACCGACGAGGACCTTGGCGCCTCTCTCTCGCGCATCGGCGACGTGGGACTCGATCTTGGTGATGGCCTCGTCGTTGATCAGCGGCCCGACATTGACGCCCTCTTGCGTGCCGTCGCCGACCCTGAGCGCGCCGATGGCGCTGGAGAGGCGCGACACGAAGTCGGCGTGGACGGACTCGTGCACATAGAAACGATTGGCGCAGATGCAGGTCTGCCCGGCGTTGCGGAACTTGCACGCCATCGCGGCCTCGGCGGCCTTCGACATGTCGGCGTCGTCAAAGACGATGAACGGCGCGTGCCCGCCGAGTTCCATCGAGAGTCGCAGAAGATTGTCGGACGACTGCTTCATGAGCAGGCGCCCGACCTCCGTCGACCCGGTAAATGAGAGTTTGCGCACTCGTTGATCGCTTGTGAGCACGCCGCCGATGGCGCGAGGATCACCCGTGACAATATTGACCACTCCCGCTGGGATGCCGGCCTCGAGCGCGAGTTCTCCCAATGCGATGGCGCTGAGCGGGGTGTCCTCAGCGGGCTTGATCACGACCGTACAGCCGGCGGCGAGGGCGGGCCCCAGTTTGCGCGTGATCATCGCGCTCGGGAAGTTCCATGGCGTGATGATCGCGCAGACACCGACCGGCTGGCGGATGACAAGGATGCGCTTGTTGGAAGCGGAGGCGGGGATGATCTCGCCGTAGACGCGTTTGGCTTCTTCGGCGGCCCAGTCGAGGAACGAGACGGCGTAGGCGATCTCGCCCCGGGACTCGGCGAGTGGCTTGCCCTGCTCTGCGGTCATCAGGCGTGCGAGGCGGTCGGTATCGCGGCGCATCAGGGCCGCGAGTTTGTCGATTAGCGAGGCGCGCTCGTTGGCCGTGGTGCCGCGCCACTTGAGCCATGCGTCATGCGCAGCCGCGACGGCCCGCGTGGTCTCGGCGGAGCCGCACATGGGCACGCGTGCCACGACATCATCCGTTGCCGGGTTGGTCACCTCGAGGGTCGCACGCGAGTCGGCGCCGACCCATTGGCCATTGATGAGATTGTCGACCTGCACGCTCGCTCCGCCATCTGTTTGGTATACGATCGGGCACCTATTGGTGTTCCGTTGCCTTCATTATAGATGGCGCTGATCCATGGCGCTGGGGGACCCAGGGAGGGATGGACCCTCCTACGCGGCTTTCGATTTCATGGATGCGCGAGAGAACGCGGCGATGGCGTTGGGAATCTCGTTGAGGGGGAGCTGCTTCTCGACCCCTCCCCGATCGAACGCCGCCTTCGGCATGCCGTAGACGACGCAGGATGCCTCGTCCTGGCCGATCGTCTGCGCGCCGGCCTGGCGCATCGCGACCAAGCCATCAGCGCCGTCGTCTCCCATGCCGGTGAGCATGATGCCCAGCGCGTTGCTCTTGGCCTCGGCCGCGGCCGACTGGAAGAGCACCTCGACGGAGGGCTTGTGTCGGCAGACGCGTGGCCCGTCGGTGACGCGGACTCGGTATCCCGATGCATCGCGGACGAGTTTCACATGGCGCTCTCCGGGTGCCAGCAGCGCCAGGCCCGGCAGGACACGATCACCGTCGGCGGCTTCGCGTACTTCGATCTTGCTCAGCCCGTTGAGCCGGCCGGCGAATGCCGTAGTGAATCCGGGAGGCATGTGCTGGGCTATGACGATGCCGGGCGTGATGGACGACAGCGGGGTGAGCACCTGGCGGAGGGCTTCGGTCCCACCCGTTGAGGAGCCGATCACGATCACGCGGTGCGGATCGAGCGCGCTGTTGTTGATCGCGGCGAGGTCCTGTGAGGCGGAGGGGCCGGAGAGTGTGGGAGCCGCCTGATTCACATCGATTCCGCTGCGAACGGACCGGATGCCACGGATGACCGCGGCGATCTCGCTGGCAACAGACGCGAGGGGTCGGTCGCCGGTCGGCTTTTGGAAGACCTCGATCGCGCCGTGCTTCAGGCATTCGATCGCGGTCTCGGTTCCGGACTCTGTGATCGCGCTGAGGATGATCGTCGGGACAGGGTGGTACTTCTTGAGCTTCTTAAGGAATGTCAGCCCGTCCATCCGGGGCATCTGCAGATCGAGGATGAGCACATCGGGCGACAGTTCTAGAATCTTGTCGCGGGCGATATATGGGTCGGGTGCCGTTGCGACGACGCGGATGCCGGGCTGCTTCTCGAGCGCAGCGGTCAGCGCCTTCCTCACGAGTGAGGAGTCGTCAACGATCAGGACTCCGACATCATCAGCCATTGATGAGTGCTCCGAAGTGGCAGTGAATGGTCAGGCGGCCTTCTTGGCGGCCTTTGAATACCAGGACACGTAGAGGAGTTCGCCCATGGCGTCCATGAGGCACGAGGCGGTGGGCCAGGTCGATGGCGCCGAGTTGATGACTTCGGGCAGGCTGAGCCTGCTCGGATTGTCATCGCCGCCCAGCGCGCGGAGGACTTCACCGCCCAGGATGTTGGTGATCTCGCGGAGCGCGTCGAGCCCCTCGACTTCGACAGAGATGTCTTCGGGCTCGACACCGAGGATGCCGGAGGCCATCTCGAGCAGGAATCCCTCGCTCGCCGAGACAACGACGGTTCCCATCGCGAAACCATCAAAGTCGATTTTGGCGGACGCGTAGGCGGGGGGCAGGTCGTTGGTGACATTGGGGTCGGTCGGCTCGACAACGAGGAATGCGATTCGCTCGAGCGCGCCCATGATGAGGTTCTGGAGTGATTTGTTATCAAAGGACATCAGGATGCGACTCCCATGATTTCGGTGATCAGGCGGCAGAGGTCCTCGGGCTCGAACGGCTTGTGGAGAGAGGAGCGGACACCCAGATCGCGGAGGCGTTGGAGCCGCTCCTTGTTCGACTCCGTGGAGACGATGACGACGGCGACGTCCGAGATCACATCGCGCTTCTGGAGTTCAACGACGAACTGCTCGCCGTCCATGACAGGCATGTTGAGATCCAGGAGCACGAGATCGACCCAGATGGTCTCGAGCACGTCGAGGGCTTCCTGCCCGTTGCCCGCCTCGTGGATTCTGTCATCGGGCACGCCCGCGAGGCGGACGACCTTCTTGATCGCGGTCCGGAGGATCGGAGAGTCATCGACAATCAGAACATTACAGTTCATTTCGTTACCCCGTTGGGTCGGTCGTTGGCGGTGCGGACGCTCACAGCGGCCAGAGCTGGCGTTCGGTTCCCTTGTTACGGATGCTGACGGTCCCGTCGGTCATTCGCAGGACCATGGTGCGGCTGATGTCGCCACCGGTCTCATCGGCGGCGAGCAGGATGTTGTTCTTCCAGAAGAGCTTGCGGATGAGCGTTCGGTTGCGCGCGCCGATCCGGAACTGGGTATCAGCGCTCATGACCTCGGCGCCTCCCGCAGCACAGACAATCATGCGTTCCTTCTTGGCGCCGAGGTCGTAGGCGGCCTTGAAGAGCATGGGCACGCCGATGTCCCCGAACATGCCGGGCTTGTCGGCCGCCTTCTGGGCGTTGGTCTTGGAGTCGGGGAGCATAAAGTGAATCATGCCCGCGACTTTGGCGACGGGATCGTAGATCGTGACCCCGATGCACGACCCGAGCGCGTGCGTGATGAGCGTGGCGCTCTGGTCCTGCGTGACCACCATGTCGGCGATCGCGACCGAGATCAGACCCTTCTCGTCCGCATCGGCGTGGCGCACTGGTGAGTTTGTCAACATCTGCTGGGGCCTCACTTCGTATACACCGCCGAACGGACGGATCGGAACTTTGTGTTAAGCCCGGAAATGGACTCGGCGCTCCCGATGTAGAACACACCATCGGGCGCGAGGAGGTCGTACATGCGTCGGACCAGCTTTTCGCGTGTATCGCGGTTGAAATAGATCATTACATTCCGCAGAAAGATCACATCGAACGGGCCCTTCATGGGCCACTTGTCCATGAGATTCAACTGATGAATCGATACCATCGCACGGATCGAATGGTGGATCTGATACCCCGGCTCGATGGTGCGGCGGTTCTGAATCTGGCGGGGCTCGAAGAACTCGGCCCGGAGATCGGGCTTGAGGCAATCGACCATTTTGGCCGGATACACGCCCAGGCGTGCCTTGTCGAGCGCCGAGTTGGAGAGATCGGTTGCGAGAATCTTGAAGTCGAGGTCCTTCAGGTTGGACAGGTGTCGCTTGGCGTGCATCGCGATGGTGTACGGCTCGCATCCGATCGAGCAGGCCGCCGACCAGATGCGCACCTTGGCACCCCTTCTGGCCGCCTCGAACTTCGGGAATACCTCATCTTTGAGGTGATCGAAATGGTCGGGCTCACGAAAGAAGGATGTTGTGTTCGTCGAGAGCATGTCGAAGAACACGAGCATGTCCTCTTCTGACGCCTCGGATTGCAGGTGCGTCAGGTATTCCTCCGCCGATCCGTAGTCCGACTTGTCGAGCAGGGTGGAGAGCCGGTTCTGGACGAGCGCGCGCTTTTTCTCTGTGAGCTCGAGGCCCCAGTTCTCCATCGCGATCTCCGCGATTCGCTCGAACTGCTTGGAAGTGAGTGCCACCACGCGCGAATCTCCTCTCACATGCAAGACGCAGACGGGGCGTCGGCCCCGCCGGCGCGTATGTTCTGGTAGTTAGAACGACTCGAGCGCGTCGTCCTCGTCCATCGGGATGGCCACCGCGGCGGCGGTCTTCTTCGCCATCGCCGGCTTGGAAGACGACGTCGGCCTGGATGACGACGCCGGCTTGGGCGAGCCGCCGAACTTCGACGGCTTGGCGGGTGTGCTCGCCTTCTGGAACTTCGGTGGCGTTGCGGCCTTCGCCTTCGGCTTGGACGCGGTCGTGTTGCCGTTGTTGATCTTGAACTGGGCCACAAGATCTCGCATCGACGACACCTGCGAGGCGGTTTCCTCAGAGGATGACGCGAGCTCCTCGGCGTTCCCGGCATTCTGCTGGGTGACCCGATCGAGTTCGGAGATGCCCTTGTTGACCTGGTTGATGCCCTCGGCCTGCTCGCTCGACGCCGAGGAAATCTCCGCGACGAGTTGATTGACCTGGTTCGTATTCGTCACGATAGCTTCGAGCGACTGCGCCACGCGGGATGCGATCGAGACGCCGTTGTCGGCACGCCGCGCCGACTCTTCGATCATCGATGCGGTGTTCTTGGCGGCCTCGGCCGAACGCTGGGCGAGGTTGCGGACCTCCTCGGCGACCACGGCGAAGCCCTTCCCCGCCTCTCCGGCACGCGCGGCCTCGACGGCGGCGTTGAGCGCGAGCAGGTTGGTCTGGAACGCGATCTCGTCGATCACGCGGATGATCTTGGAGATCTCGGCGCTGGACTTCTTGATCTCGTCCATCGCGCGGGTCATGTCGGTCATCTCCTTCTGACCCGTGTCCGCGGACTCCTGGCAGGAACCCGCGAGCTTCGCGGCCTCGCGGCAGTTCTCCGCGTTCTTGGAGGTCATGCTGGAGATCTCCTCGAGCGATGCGCTGATCTGCTCGAGACTGGCCGCCTGCTCGGTCGCGCCCTCGGAGAGCGACTGCGACGCGCCAGCGATCTGCTGCGCGCCCTGATCGATCTGGTCCGAACCGTTGGCGACATCGAGCAGCGCCGACGAGATGCTCTCGATCATCGTGCGGAAGCCCTCGGCGAGCTGGCCCATCGAGTCGTCACCCGAGAAGGGAATGGGCTGCGTCAGGTCGCCCGTGCCCGCGGCCTGAGCGACCACCAAGAGCTGCTCCACCTTGTTCTGCAGGTCCTCGGCGGACTCCTTCTGCTGGCGTTCGAGCGCGAGACTCGCCAGCTTCTGCTTCGTGATGTCGGACGCGAGCTTGATGACCTTGTAGGGGCGGCCGCTCTCATCCAGGATCGGGTTGTACGACGCGAGGATCCAGAGGTCGTCGCCGCTCTTGGTCTTTCGGCAGAACTCACCGGCCTGGAACTTGCCCGAGCCGAGGTCGCTCCAGAACTGCTTGTACTCGGGCGTCCTGGTGTACTCGCTGTCGCAGAACATCGCGTGATGCTTGCCCTTGATCTCGTTGAGCGAGTAGCCGAGAGCCCTGCAGAAGTTGCTGTTGGCGTTGACGATCTTGCCGTCGGTCGTGAACTCGATCATCGCCTGCGAGGCGCTAAAGCCATTGATCTGGTTCTCGTACTCCTTGGCCTGCTCCTCGGCCTGGAGCGCCGCCTGCTTCTGGGCGGTGATGTCGGACGCGAGCTTCACCACCTTGTAGGGCTTGCCGCTCTCGTCGAGGATCGGGTTGTACGAAGCGAGGATCCAGAGGTCGTCGCCGCTCTTGGTGACTCGGACGAACTCCCCGGCCTGGAACTTGCCGGCGCTGAGGTCCTGCCAGAACCTCTTGTACTCGGGCGAGCGGGCGAACTCGGGCCTTGCGAACATGGAGTGATGCTTGCCCTGAATCTCGCTCAGCGAGTACCCGAGCGTCTTGCAGAAGTTGTCATTAGCGCTGATGATTGTTCCGTCCAGCTCGAACTCGATCATCGCCTGCGAGGCGCTGAATCCCTTCATCTGGTTGACGAGATCCTGGGTGTTGGTCTCGTCGAAAGAGCATCCTTTGCTCTTGTTGGTGTTTGCGGCCATGGTCGGGAGTCTCCTGGTGAACCGGCGGTTGCTCGGTGTGTGTTCGAGTGCTGAACTCAGGCGGCCTTCTTGATGCCGCGGGTGTTCTTGTTGCTGGCTTCGGCGGTCTCGGCGGCGATCTCGTTGACCTCGTCGACGAGCATGACGCGGTCGATGTCGAGCAGAATCGTGACGCGCTGTTGGTCGTTCTGCGTGACCTTGCCCATGCCGAGGATGTAATCGGTGTTGAGGGCGCACCCGAATCGCGGGGCGGGCTCGATCTGATCTCTCTCGATATCGAGAACCTCGGAGACCGTGTCGACGATCACGCCCATGTGGAGATGATCGCCGCCCTTGGGGTCGGTGACCTCGACAACGATGACGCAGGTCGCCTCGGTGTAATCGATGGACTCGAGCCCGAACTTGGTGCGGAGCTCGATCACGGGGATGATCTTGCCGCGAAGATTGATGACGCCCTTGACGAACTCGGGCGTGCGGGGCAGCGGGGTGATGTCGATCAGCCCGATGATCTCGCGCACGCGCAGGATCTCAACGCCGTACTCTTCATTGCCCAGGCGGAAAGTGAGGAACTTATTGGCGTTGTCGTCCTGGCTTAGGTCAACAAGGCTTCCGACTCCGATTGATCCGGTGGTGCTCATCGAACGGTCTCCGTGTTCTCCACGCGCTGTGGTCTGTTTGTGTGTTGCTCGCCCATCGCCTCGGCGAAGACGCCCGCGACATCAAGGATGAGCGCGACGCGTCCGTCCCCGAGAATGGCGCCGCCCGAGACTCCGCGGATCTGACTGATCCCGGACCCGAGCGACTTGATGACGACCTGCTGCTGACCCAGGATCTCGTCGACCATCAGGCAGCAGCGCATGTTGCTCGCTTCCAGGACGATCAGCAGGGTGTCCTTGAACTCGTTCATCCCCTCGCGGATGCCGAACAGGCTGTTGAGGCGGTAGACCGGTAGGAGCGAGCCGCGGACCATGGCCATTTCGCCGCGCTGCGCGATCGTCGAGATCTGATCGGGCGTTGGACGGAATGACTGCTCGATGGCGAGCGTCGGCACGACATAGCGTTGCGATCCGACGCGGACGACCATGCCGTCGATGATCGCCATCGTGAGTGGCAGGCGCATCATGAACGTTGTGCCCTGACCCTTCGTCGAGCGAATCTCGATCTCGCCGCGCAGCGACTCGATGTTCCGCCGCACGACGTCCATGCCGACGCCCCGGCCCGAGATATCGGTCACCTTGTCGGCGGTCGAGAATCCGGGCGCGAAGATGAGGCGGAAGACCTCGGAGTCGGGGATCTCGCTGAGATCTCGGTCCGGCGTGTAGACGCCGCGCTCGATCGCCTTCTTCAGGATCTTCTCACGGTCGAGCCCTTTGCCGTCATCTTCGATCTCGATGACGATCGAGCCGCCCTTGTGGAACGCGCGGAGCGTGAGGTTGCCGGCCTCGGCCTTTCCGGCGGCGACACGATCGGCGGCGGACTCGATGCCGTGATCGCACGCGTTGCGGACCATGTGCACGAGCGGATCACCGATCACATCGACAACATTGCGGTCGAGCTCGGTGTCCTCGCCCTCCATGTAGAAGTTGATGTTCTTTCCGGCCTTGAGCGACACATCACGCACGAGGCGCTGCATTTTCTGGAATGCGCCGCGAATCGTGACCATGCGCAGGGACATCGCGACTTCCTGGAGATCGCGGATGATCTTGCCAACGTGCACGAGGTTGCGCTGCGTTTTCTGCTCCGCGATGGATTGCACCGACGGGTCTTGCACGATCATCTGCTGGGCGATCACGAGCTCGCCGACCATGTCCACGAGACTGTCGAGACGACCGGTGTTGACCTTGATGGTCTGATCGGGTCGGCGTGCGGCCTGTTGCGCGCGCTGTGGCTCCTGCGCCGAGTCTCCCTCGGCATCAGAGTCTTCGGCGCTGCTGTCGGCTTGCGCGGCATCGGGGGACGGTGCCGTGGCACCTTGCGCCGGCCTGGTGGCCCGTGCTTCGACCAGCCGCACTTCTTCGCCTTTGCGAGCGCGATCGAGCATGTCGATCAGACTCCGCATCGCGCTCCGCATGGGCGGCGTGCCGCCCTCGACCGCGCCGATCAGCGACGCGAGCATGTCCGCCGCTCGGAGGATCAGATCGAGATTGGTCGGTGTGAGTGTCACTTCGCCCGAGCGCGCCGCATCAAGCAGATACTCGGCGCTGTGCGCGGTCTCGACGATGGGCTTGAAGTTCATGAATCCCGCGACGCCCTTGATGGTGTGGAAGGCGCGGAAGATCGTGTTGATGAGTTCGAGATCACCGGGGTTACTCTCGAGTTCGAGCACGGCGGCCTCTGCGGCGTCAAGATGCTCGCGCGCTTCGACCAGAAACTCTGCGACCATGTCGTCATCGGTGGGCTGCTCGATCCTGACCGGTCCATCCTCGCCCGACTCCGATGCCGATGCCTCGTTCTTAGGAGGTGTGTTCGAGGCGGGCTTGGCCTGGGCTTTGGGCCTTTGCGATTGGGGTGTTTCGACCGAGTCGGAGCAGATCGACCGGAACTGCAACATGATCGATGCGTTATCCGGTGGCGTCGCGTCGTGCGACTCAGAGAGATCGGCGAGGTACCCACGCATCCAGTTCGCAAGGTTTTCGAGAGCGTCGGCGGGGAAATCGCCCGCTTGCTTGGTGACGCGGTCGATCGCGGACTCGGCCTCGTGGAACAGCTCTTGCGCTTCACTCGCTCCGACGATGCCCGCCTCACCCTTGATCGTGTGGATGTGGCGACGAATCTCGGAGATGTCCCGGTCGGTCGCATCGTCGGTCCCGAGCCGGGTGACGAGTGATGCGATCGTGTCGATCGCCTCCGTCGATGAAGCGATCCATGAGTCCAAGAGTTCGGAGTCGGCGGCTTCGTTCGAGTCCGCGACGGATGCGCCCGACACGGCGTCGCGGATGATGCTCGGCAAGGCGACATCGTCGCACGCGTCGGTTCCCTGCGACATCGCCTCGGTGCGGAGCTGCAAGTAGTCGAGCGCCTCGTGAATCTGAGCGAGAGCCTGCGCCGTGTCTTCGAGTTCTCGGAGCACGATCTGCTCGACGAGTTCGGCGGTGCGATTGGCGACGGAGATGCAGCGTTCCCCGATGCTCGAGTCGGAGTCGGTCGCGAACTGGTGCAACCCGTCGCGGAGCGCCACCAGACGCTGAACATCATCCGAGTCGGCCAACGCCGCGATCTTCGCCAGTTCCTGAATGGTTTGTGCGGTGCTCACGGAGGCGCGCTCCTGCAGACTCTTTGGCTCCGGGGACGGTGGTCGCGCGGCAATCGCGGACGACCTCTCATCGACCACGGGGAGGCGCCCGTTGAGGCCGCGTACGAGATTGCGACGAGGATGACCTGAATGGGTGGGTGCGCGCCGCGAGCGGCTTTCGACTCACAGCGGGCCGATGTGCCGAGGTTTCGATGCGGAGGCCCGATGAAATGGTCAACTCGGGCCCGACCAGCGCCGATAGGACCTGCTGCGGGCCCGCCTCGCATCGGGCGGCCTTCTTCAACCGAGGACCTCAAATGCAGCCAAACGACATCAGTCCGTTCATCAAGGCAACCAAGAGCGTCTTCGATACGATGCTCCGTCTGCCCGTCTCGTTCGGCAAACCGACGCTCGGTCAGTCCAATATCCCGAAGGACTGGCACGTGACCGGAATCATCGGGCTGTCCGGCGATCTCGTCGGCGCCGTCGCGGTGATGTTCCCCCGCGCCACCGCAAAGGCCTGCGTGGAGGCGCTCGCGGGCATGGAAGTCGACTTCGAGTCCGAGATGTTCGCGGACGCGATCGGCGAACTCGCGAACATGATCTCTGGTGCCGCAAAGGCGCAATACGACGGCAAGGACATCTCGATCTCCTGCCCGTCGGTGATCGTCGGGCCGGGCAACTCGTTCCACTCGCACAGCAACACGCACACCGTCTGCATCCCGTGCGACGCCGATGGCAGCAGCTTCTGCATCGTCGTGTCGCTCCAGAATGTCGTGGCGAGCGAAGCAAAGGTCGCCGCCTGACGCGCTCAAGGGGAGACACGAACCATGAAAGTTCTGATCGTCGATGACTCCAAGACCATGCGTTCCATCGTCAAGAACTGCCTCGGGGGCATCGGGTACTCCGATGTCGAGGAGGCGTGCGACGGCCAGGACGCGCTGGAAAAGGTCGCCCAGTGCAAGCCGGGACTGATCCTGCTCGACTGGAACATGCCGAATATGAACGGTATCGACTTCCTGAAGGCGTACCGCGCCAAGGGCGGCAAGGCACCAGTGGTCATGGTGACGACCGAGTCGGAGAAGGCGCGCGTGATCGATGCGATCAGGGCGGGCGCCAACGACTTTGTGGTCAAGCCCTTCACGCCTGATGTGCTGGCCAAGCATGTGAACCGGACGATCGAGAAGGCTCAGGCCGCCTGAGACAGATCGGTTCACGCCCAGGTTTGTTTGAGACGACGAGCGGACGCAGAACGTGGGGGTCGGGCATCCGGTGCCGTGATCGACGCCGGCGGGTCGCGCCCCGTGCAGCAAACGCGTGGTGCTCGTGTGCCCGTGGCTTCGTCTTTTTTCGGGCGGTGTTGGTGAGTCAGACGAGCCGCTCGGATGGCTCGTCGGTCAGTCGGCCGGACGGACTCGCCTGACGGAACCAACGAATTGAGCGATAGTGTGGCTATGGACTGGAGCGAGTCGGATCCGGGCGAGTTGCTCTCTGGCTGCCTGTCGGGCGATCAGCGCGCGTGGGGTGCGCTGGTGGACCGCTTCGCCGGAATAGTCCAGTCGGTGGCGCGGGCCCAGGGGCTCTCGGCGGAGCAGCGGGACGATGTGGTGCAGATCGTTTTCGCGACGCTCTTTCGGCGGCTGGAGTCGATCCAGGACCCGGAGTCGCTCCCCAAGTGGTTGATGGTGACAACCAGACGGGAGTGTTGGCGGCAAATCCGGTCGACCCGCAGACACGCAGACCTCAAAAGAGAGGTCGGCGAAGCCGCGGAGTCGGCGCCCCCCAACCCGCCCAGCGGCTCTGGCGAGTCGCTCGAAGTGCTGGAGGAACGGTCGCTCCTGCGGGCCGGAATGACGATGATCGGCGAGAAGTGCCGGCGCCTGCTCATGGCGCTCTTCGGGGATGGCGGGGAGGCGTCGTACGAGCAAGTCTCGGAACAGGTCGGGATTCCCGTGGGGAGTATCGGACCGACACGCGCTCGGTGCCTCAAGCGGCTCATGGAGCGGATCGAGGGGCTTCGGGAGCCATAGCCGTCGATTCGGGCCGTCGGGGCGGGTTTTGCTCGAAATTGGGGCTTGGCGGTATCAGAATCGGTGAGGCCGGCTCCTCCATCGAGTAGGGGCCAGTTGCGGCCCGTCTGGAGACCCAGCATGGACGGTTGGCACAAAGACATGACGGATCGCGAGTTCGGGCGAGTGGTCGACCTCGTGTGCGGGCGGCTTTCTCAGGACGAGTCGGCGGCCCTTCGCCAAACGGAAAGCAACAATGCGGTCCTTCGCAACCTGATCGAGCGTGTCGAGCACGTGATCTCCGGGATCGGCGTGCTCGAGAGCGAGTCGGTCGACCCGGGGCTGGTCGCGCGTGTGAAGCAGATCTACGACGCGACGCTGCTGGTGCCCACTTCCCTCGATACGGACTGGGATCTGATCGTCGCGACGCTCGTTGAAGACTCCCTGGAGGGCGAGGCGCTTGGAGGGTTCCGCGGCGTGGCAACTTCG
>CALFMQ010000250.1 GCA_937879825.1 uncultured Phycisphaerales bacterium | reverse complement strand
CAGGAACTGCACACACCTCGTTCGTCACAGGATGCATCACGTCGTATCGTGGCCCGCCGCCACCCGGCCACGAGATATCCCGATCTCTCCACGGCCCAAATCGATCAACTCGGCTGTAACGGCTCCACCTTTTTGAAGGGTGCTTGCGGGGGAGGGCGCTGAACCACGCTTTCAGTTCGGATTCAACTCGTGCATCGTCGCTTCCATACTCGTCACGGAGTCTGAGGTATTTCTCCCAGATTTCGCGAGCGCCGGGCTTGTCTTCTCGCCACTTCGTGCCTCGGTCTCGTAGCCGTGCGAGCGAACGCGCATAGACCAAGATGTACTCGTGGCCAACAGACACGAGTTTCGCATCATTCTTCCGCCCCTTCTCCCAAACCAGGGTCGCAACCAGATTCTCCTCTCCAAACACCTCGTCGGCGAGTAATCGCAAATGATGGATTTCATGATCGTCAATACTGATCAGAATGACTCCATCGTCTGTAAGCAAGGATTGCGCAAGGTGCAGTCGGGGCAACATCATCTTCAGCCACATCGTGTGGAATCGGCCCGAGGTCTCACTGTTGGTCGTGATTCGGCGGCCATCGGATTCGCGATACCCCATGAGCATCTGGTAGTTCTGGATAGACGCCTTGAAGTCATCCTCGTAGACCAAATCGCTACCTGTGTTGTATGGGGGATCGATGTAGATCAGCTTGACGCGTGTCTGGCCCCCGAATGTGCGCTGCAGAAGCTTGAGCACCTCCAGGTTGTCGCCCTCGATGAAGAGGTTCTGCGTGGTGTCCCAGTCCACGCTCTCCTCGGGGCAGGGGCGAAGCGTACCGGTGCTGGGCGTAAGCGCGAGCTGGCGAGCACGGCGCTTGCCGTGCCAGTTGAGGCCGAACTTCTCGTCGCAGTCGGTGACGGTCGCATCACCCACGAGCTGCTTGAGCACATCGACATTGACCGATGCGCCCCCCTTGCCCTCGGTGACGAGCTCGGGGAACAGGGCCTTGAGCCGGGCGATGTTCTCGGCGACGACATCCGCCGACTGGGTCTCGGGGTCGCCGGGCTGGAGCTTCTCGATGGTGGGCTTGTCGGGCGTGGTCATGGCGTGGGGGCCTCAGCGGTCGTGGAAAGCAGGGAGCGGAACTTCTCGCGGATCAGGGCTTTGCGTGCCTCGATAAAATCCTCGAAGCGATCGAGATCCCAAAGAGCGCGGTCCTTCGGGATCAGGTGGCGGTCGAGGTACGCATCCGGCTTGCCCGCAAACCAGTCGGCGGGGAGCGTGTCGCCCTTGCCGCCCGCCCCGTTCTCCTCGCGGGTCAGGAGCATGCAGTTGGCGAGCTGGTCACGCACCGGCTTGCGATAGCGCATCACATCGCGGCGGCCCGTGTCCGGGTTGGTGTCCTTCACGCTCGCCAACGCGGACTGGGGGAAGATGTGGTCGATCTGCGGGAAGTTGTTCTCGTAGGCCGGGGTGTGGTTGAAGTCGCGATACCAGAGGTTGAAGAGCAGGTGGATCGTGTCGGAGGTGTACCCCATCTGCCAAAGCCGCTCCTCGGTGATCTCAAGAGAGCGATTGGCCGATCGGATGACGCCGAAGGCCTCGGACAGATCGAACGCTCGCTGCTCCCGCATCTTCCGCGTAAGACCGTCGATGACCGTGTCGGGCTGGCCCGTGAACGCGGTCGTGAGCAGGCACCGCAGCAGATACATATCGACGCCGGTCGCGGATCGCCATGCGGCCGGGTGGTGGAACCTCAGATACACCAGAGGAATCAGCACGAGATAGCTTGGCAGTGCCTTGTCGCAGTGGATGTAGGTCTTGCCCCGCACGAAGTCGAGCACATCTGTGATCGAGCCAGCGATGTCCTCCCATCGCTCTTCGATCTGCTCTCGCACGCCCTGCTTGCGGAATTTCTCAACTTCATACCGCGATCCCTGATCGAGCAATACGATGCAGGTCTTCATGATGAAGTCACGATCAAAGGCGAATCCATGGGCATTGAGCGACGAGAGCAACTCCTCTAATCGATCATCGGCGTTGCTCCAAGTGCTGGAGAGCAGGGAGAAGAGAAGGTCGGACTTGCCGAGCCGGGTGCCGCCCGAGTTTGCCCGGATGAACACTTCGACCACATCGTCTTCGGTGTAGAGTCTCGGATTGTCGATGCTGTCGAGTTCTTGGTAGGTGATCGTCTCGTTGGTTTTGAAAGCGCGCTCGACAAGGTCAATGTTGTCGCCTACGCGATCTTCGTCGTCCGCTCCGAGCTCCTCGTCCTCGGTGAACTTATCGATGACCTCGCGGCGACGGAGGTTTGAGAACACGAGGTCCTTGAACTTCACCCATGGGAAGAGCGTATCGTCCTGTCTGCGGAACTGGAACTTGTACCTGACATCGTCTGGTGCCGCGAGGTTGCCGCTAAGCAGATCAAAGT
>CALFMQ010000249.1 GCA_937879825.1 uncultured Phycisphaerales bacterium | reverse complement strand
GTGCCGCCCGACAAGACGGAAGATAACGGATTCCGGTCGTGCGGCAAGCGAGTTCAGCGCAAAAACGACAACAAATCCGAAAATCAGGTTCCCCTGAGCCGGATTCATTGGCGTTTGCCTAAAGAAGAATCCCCCGATCCTCCTTACACAAACCGTTCTTTCATTCACTTCGCCGATGAATTACCACCGACGAAGCGAGCACAGGGAATCCGTGGTTATGTTTGGCTGCATGCATCGGCATTGCACCATTGCACAACCAGCCACCACGGAGGAGTCAGCATCAGACAGCGAGCGCTTCGCTCGATTATTCAGTTGTCGAGTAGGTTTGCTTCCCCTACTCCGCGACAGGGCTTCCACCTCCTGCCGCTCCCTCTGTGCGAGGGATTCTTCTCAACATCAAGCAAGATAACGGATGGCGGCGCGGGGTCAACCCCTTTCCATTGAAATTGACGCGGCCCGTCAAAATTTACGAGCCATCCCGCATCAAGGACGCCGGTCCCGCCACGCGGGGAAGCGGCCCCGCCATTGCCGGCAGACTTCCGCATCGATCATCGCCGAGACAACCCGCTCGCCCTCTCCGGCGTCCGCGACGACCCGCCCGAGGGGGTCGACCACAAGGGAGCCGCCGGCGTAGTTGAGGTACGGGTCGCGCCCGGCGCGGTTGACACCGATCACGAACGCCTGATTCTCGATCGCTCGGGCGATGAGCAACGCTCGCCAGTGTTCGGCGCGCGCTTCGGGCCAGTTGGCCCCGATCACGTAGACCTCGGCGCCCATGGTCAATCCCGTGCGGAAGAGTTCGGGGAATCGCAGGTCGTAGCACACCGCGGGGCACACGCAGATCGACTCGCCGCCGTACGCCCATTGCCAGGTGGTGACGGAGGCCCCGCCTCGGAAGCGCTCGGTTTCCCGGCCGAAGGAGAAGGGGTGGATCTTGTCGTATTCGCGGGCGAGATCGCCGTTGCCGTCGTGAATCGTAGCGCGGTTGCGCGCCCACCCGTCGGCTTCCAGAACGGTTCGGCTCCCGTGCACGAAGGCGCCGGTGCTCTGGGCGAGCGCCCGGCAGAACGCCAGTGAGCGTCCGTCGGCGTCGTGTGTCGTCTCGACATTCATCGAGAATCCCGTGTCGAACATCTCGGGGAGGACGATCAGATCGCCCGAATCAACAGTGATCGGCGCGAGGAGGCCTTCGATGCGCCGATGATTGGTCGGCTTATCTTCCCACGCGATATCGAGTTGCACGAGGTGCGCCCGCATGACGCGAGTGTACGCCGGTCCGGGTCAGGCGACGCAGACCATGCCGCTGTCGGGATTCGTCGAGCGCACCTGCGTGATCAGTGTGACGCGGGTGGGTGCCGTGCGTCGGCACGATTGCATCAGGTGGAGGCGAGAGCGGACGCCCGCGTCCCGGAAGAGGCGCTTGAGGTGCGCCCGGACCGAGTGGTAGGTCAGCCCGGTCCGCTGGGAGATCTGATCGTCGTCGAGCCCCATGAGAACGAGTTCGAGCACGGAGCGGCCGTGGGCATTGAGGTTGACGAGCCAGGTCGGCTCGGCGCGCCACTTGGCGGCCCAGGTGTTGGCGATGATCGGTGCGATCTCGCCCAGAGCCCGGAGCGCGCTGTCGGAGATCGCTCCCGATCGCTCGAGGTTGTGGATGGACAGGACGATGTCGGCGCCGTCGTTCCGCGTGAACATGCACAGGGCCTGATCGCCGAGGCCGCGCGGCTTCTGGAAGTTCTTGTAGAGCGCCGAGATCCGGAACGACTCCGAGTCGATCAGATCGTCGCGGCGGCAGATTCGCCCGCGGTCCTGGGTCGCGAGTTCTCGGATGAGGGTGTCATCGCCGAAGTCCCAGTTGGAGGCCTCGGAGGTGGTGTTCGGCTCGACGCCCGGGCCGATCAGATGGCACTGCGTCATGCGATCCGCGTGCCCGTTATCCCACACCGCAGCACCGACGATGTCCGCACGGACCACGCCGCCCATGAGTTTGGTGATCTCCCGCAGGAGGTCCTGATTGACGACGAACGGGCGAGCGCTGAGGCGTCCGAGTTCGAAGAATGCTTGATGCATCGCGGCATTGCACATGGGGTCACCTCTCGCGAGCGTGCGACCGGCACCGCCGGGTGTCGCGGCGGATGCGCGGGCGAGAACGCCCATCATTGAGGTGGAGTCGGAACGTGGGAGAGTGACGGGGCGGACACACTTGCCTCGTGCGGACTCTCAGAGCCCTATCCACCGGAAACACCGCCCGTTCGTGTGGGGCAATCGGGCGATGCAGATTCTCTCGTCGTCGATCGATCGGCTCCGGGTCACGCGCCTGATCCCGGGCCGCCTCCAGGTCGGCCGGGGATCTGCCTCGATTGCCCAATCCCGGGTCACGCCGAGCATCACTTCGCTGCTCATGCGGGACTCGAGTTGCTGCGGGCATCTCCCGGAAGGGCGAGGACATGTGCGCGGGAGCCCAAAATCGATCCACCAACGCTCCTGCGAAGCCCCATACGCAGGCGGTGTGCGCCGGTTTTGCCGATTTGCCGGGCTATGACAAAAAAGGCATAGTTACCGTATATATACCGTACATTGTACCCGCGAACAGTAGTTCCGGTGGCCTCAGGCCCCGTAGCGGGCGGTGTCGGCGAGTTCCTCGGCGATCCGAAGCAACTGGTTGTACTTGGCGTTGCGGTCACTCCGGCAGGGGGCCCCGGTCTTGATCTGGCCGCAGTTCGTGGCGACCGCCAGATCGGCGATGGTGGAGTCCTCGGTCTCGCCCGATCGGTGGGACATGACCGCGTTCCACCCGTTGCGGATGGCGAGGTTCACGGTGTCGAACGTCTCGGACAGCGTGCCGATCTGGTTCACTTTCACAAGCACCGCGTTGGCGCACCCCTTGGCCAGCCCCTTCTCGACGAACTTCCGGTTGGTGACAAAGAGGTCGTCGCCTACGAGCTGCACCCTGTCTCCCAGGCGATCAGTAAGGAGTTTCCAGCCCTCCCAGTCGTTCTCGGCGAGCCCGTCCTCTATGGAGCGGATGGGGTACCTGTCGCACCAGCTGGCCCAGAGATCGACCATCTCTGCGCTCGAGCGGACTTCCTTGTCGGGGGACTTGAAGAAGCAATACCCCTGCTTGCCGAGTTTCTCGGCTTCGTTCCAGAGTTCGCTCGTGGCCGGGTCGAGCGCGACGAAGACCTGCTCGCCCCACTTGTACGGCGTCTTGGCGACGGCTTCTTCGATGATTTTGAGCGCATCCTCGTTGTCCTTGAGGTCGGGCGCGAAGCCGCCCTCATCGCCCACGGCGGTAGATAAGCCGCGATCGTGCAGGACATTCCGCAGGGCGTGGTAGATCTCGACGCCGGCGCGGAGCCCTTCTTCGAACGTGTCGAACTTCACCGGCTGAATCATGAACTCCTGAAAATCCACGGTGTTATCCGCGTGCTTGCCGCCGTTGAGGATGTTGAGCATCGGAATCGGGAGCGTGCGGGCGGCGGTGCCCCCGAGATAGCGGTAGAGCGGGAGGCCCAGCCCCTCGGCGGCGGCCCGGGCGCACGCGATGGAGACGCCCAGGATGGCGTTGGCGCCGAGCTTGTGCTTGTTGGGCGTGCCGTCGAGCGAGAGCATCAGGGCATCGATCTGCTCCTGCGCGCGGGCGTCGTAGCCCTCGATTTCGGGGCCGATGATCTCGTTGACGTTTCGCGCGGCCTTCGTGACGCCCTTCCCGAGATAGCGGTCCTTTTTCCCGTCGCGGAGTTCGACGGCCTCGTGCTCGCCCGTCGAAGCGCCGGAGGGGACGGCGGCGCGCCCGAATGCGCCGCCATCGAGATACACCTCGGCCTCGATGGTCGGATTGCCGCGCGAGTCGAGAATCTGGCGGGCGTGGACTGACTCGATCTCGAATGACATGCGTCGGGCTCCGTGGGGTGTGGAAGTTGTCGTGATGGGTGGGGATGATATCGGGGCGGGACGGTCGCGAAGCGGGTGCGCGGAGTGACGTGGCGTGGTATCGTTTGGACGGAGGCATGCGCGTGTCGGCCGAGACGACCCAGGTACGGAACCTCATTGACGCCTTGCACGCGGATCTTTCTGCGCAGGGTCATCGTGTGGCGGGGTTGATCGAGCGATCGGTCGAGGCGCTGTGGGAGCGCGACGCCGAGAAGGCGCGGGGCGTGATCGAAGAGGACGAAGCGGTCGATCGCGAGGACGTGCGGATCGAGAAAGAGGCGGTGCGCCTGCTGGCCCATGCGATGCAGAGCGGCGCGAGCCGGGGATTGGGCGAGGGCGATGTGCGTCGCGTGATGACGCTCGTGAAAGTCAACAACGAGTTCGAGCGGATCGCGGACATGGGCGTGGCGATCGCGGAGAAGCAGGAGGTGGTCGCGTCGCTCGACGGCCCGCCCCCCGCGAAGTTCCGCATGATGGCCAACTCGGTCATCGGGATCATGCAGACCACGAGCCGGGCGTTCGAGACGAACGATCTCGCCAGCGCCCAGGTTGTGCTCGCATCGGACGCCGCGACGGAGCGGTTCGAGCAGGCGGTGCTTCGCGAGGTGGAGGAGTTGCTCGCGTCCGGCGGGATGAGTGTGGACTACGCGCTGGCGCTGCACACGATCGCGGGGGCGATTAAGCGGATGGCGGACCATTGCACGAACGTGGCAGAGCAGGTGATCTATGTCGCGTCGGGAAAGATCGTTCGGCACCAGGTGGATCACTGGACCGCGCCGCAGGAGCCGGATGTCTGAGTCGCGTCGGGCGTGACACCGGCTCCATGAATGCCAACAATCGGGTGTGATGACGATGCGTGAGACGGAATGGCGCCGCAAAGCGAAGGATGTCGGGCAGGAGCACCTGTTTGCGTTCTGGGATGATCTGGCGCTCGACCAGCGTGACATGCTGCTGGCGCAGCTGGCTTCGATCGATCTCGACTCGGTGCCGACGCTCGTTGAGAAGTATGTGCGGAACAAGCCGGACTTCTCGCCGGGCGGCGCCTCGATCGAGCCGGTGAACGATTACCCGAACGATCACACAAATCCGCGCCGGGCGTGGGACCGGGCGCACTACCACGCCCTCGGCGAGGAGATGCTGCGCCGGGGCGAGGTCGCCGCGTTCACGGTCGCGGGGGGCCAGGGCACGCGCCTGGGATACGACGGGCCCAAGGGGTGCTATCCGGGCTCGGCGGTGCGCGGGCGTCCGCTCTTTGAATGTTTGTCGCGATGGCTTGTCGGCGCTGAGAAGCGCTACGGGCACGCGGTGCCGTGGTACATCATGACCAGCCCGCTTAACGATGAGGCCACGCGCGCCTTCTTCAGCGAGCACAGGAACTTCGGGCTCGATGCGGCGAACATCTCGTTCTTCCAGCAGGGCGTGGTCCCGTCCTTTGATGCGGCGTCGGGGCGCATCCTGCTGTCGGATCGTCATGTGATCGCGACCAATCCGGACGGGCACGGCGGCTCGCTCAAGGCGCTGTACGCGAGCGGGGCCTTGGCCGACATGCGCGGGCGCGGCGTGCGGCACATCAGCTATTTCCAGATCGACAACCCGCTGGCGCGCGCCGTAGACCCGGTGTTCCTGGGTCTTCACGCGCACGCGCCGGACTCCTCCGCCCAGATGAGTTCGAAGATGGTCGCCAAGACCGAGCCGGGCGAGAAAGTGGGGGTGTTCGCAACCATCGGAGGGAAGGTCGGCGTGATCGAATACTCCGACCTGCCAGGCGAACTCGCGAGCAGGCGTCGCGCCGATGGCTCGCTCGTGTTCAATGCGGGGAATGTCGCGATTCACGCGCTGGGTGTGGAGTTCGTCGAAGGCCTGAGCCGGGCCGGCGCGGGATTGCCGTATCACCGCGCCGAAAAGAAGGTGCCCCACATCGATCTCGAGACGGGCCGGCGCGTCGAGCCGAGCGCTGCCAACGGCATCAAACTCGAGACGTTTGTCTTCGACGCGATCTCGATGTGCGACGCGTCGCTCGTGTATGAGACCGATCGGGTCGATGAGTTCGCCCCGATCAAGAACGCATCGGGGAGCGACTCGCCCCAGTCCAGCGCGTTGCTTCAGACCGAGCGAGCGGCGCGGTGGCTCGAGTCGGCCGGCGTACGCGTGCCGCGAAAGGCGGATGGCTCCCCGGACTGCGTGCTCGAGATCGACCCGGCGCGTGCGATGCGCGCCGAAGACCTGCGA
>CALFMQ010000248.1 GCA_937879825.1 uncultured Phycisphaerales bacterium | reverse complement strand
GACATCACCGATCTCGACGGCGACGGCACGCTCGACATCGGGTGGGACTCCGCCCGTGACGACACCGGTGCGCTCATTCTGCTGGCCGAGTACGGCGGCACAGTCGACGAGCTCTGGTTCGACGGCGTGCCGGACAACACGGCCGTCGCGGGCACGCACCTGCGCCGGGCCATCAAGTGGAACCCGCCGGGCGTGACCCGGCTCATCGCCGATCCGGACGCCACGCTGCCGGACGGTCTGCCGCTGCCCATGTCCATGTCCGCCGTCCCCGGCACGTATCGGGAGGGCCACTGATGCGCACCATCCGCACCCGCACCCGTCGCGGCTTCTCGCTGGCCGAGATGCTGATCGCGCTGGCGATCTCCTCCGCGCTGCTCAGTTCGGCCCTGGTCGCGCTGGACACGCTGTTCAAGGGGTTCGAGACCAACGCCGACTCGGCCTCGTCGCACGTGGTCTCGCGCATCGCGACCAACCGCATCCTCACGCTCGTGCGCACGGGCACCGACTTCGGCCCCACGCCCGGCGATGTGCTCGACGCCAACAAGAACCCGATGTACTCGGACTTCTTTGAGTTCGTCTCGCGCCGCGATGAGGACAATGTGCCCACCCAGCTCACGCGCATCGAGTTCCGATACGCCGGCGAGGGCGCGCAGTACCGCGCCTGGGGCGTGGGCGAGGAAGAGCCGGAGCTCGACTTCCAGCCGGAGGGTCCGGGCGAGTTGTGGCTGGTGCAGATCGATCCCGCCGACGATTCCGAGCAGGCCTTCCTGCTGCTGCGCGAGGTGCGTTCGGCCCAGTTTTCGCTGGCCTACGACGTGGGCCCGCGCCTGGAGCGGTGCACGATCGACATCGTGGTGGAGCCGTCGATGCCGGCGGACATCAAACTGGAGTCCGAGGCGCCGCCCGAGACGCTGCGGATCGTGGCCTCGGCCATGCCGCGACGCATCGTGCAGTGAGCATCGCCCGCGTCGTCACGGCTGGAGTCGCGTGGATGACCACGGGCCGGCGGCGTACTCGTCGCCCGCGCGGGTGAGCGTGCGCTCCCACCGGGCCCGATCGTGGATGCGCGAGGACGACCCGAGCCAGAGTTCCACCCGGTGGGCCCACACGCGGTAGCCGCCCCAGTGGGCCGGGCGCGGGATCTTCACATCCTCGAGGCGGTCCATGTCGATGCCCAGCCGCATGATGGTGTCCATGACCTTGGCCATCAGGGCATCGCGCGAATCGATGGGCTCACTCTGGTCCGAGGCCCACGAGCCGATGCGGTTGGCCGGGCCGCGCGAGGCGAAGTAGGCATCGCTCTCGGCATCGGTGGCATCGGTCGCCACGCCCTCGATGCGCACCTGGCGGTCGAGGTCATCCCAGTGCAGGATCAGCGCGACGCGCGGGTTGCCCGCCAGTTCGCGCCCCTTGCGCGAGCGCTTGTTCGTGTAGAACCACACGATGCCGCGCTCAACATCGAGCCCGCGGCAGAGCACGATCCGCGCCGACGGCTGGCCGTCGGGTCCGACGGTGGCGACGGTCATCGCGTTGGGGTTGGGCTGGACCTTCTGTTCGGTGGCGAAGGCCAGCCACTCCTCGATGAGGGGGAAGGGCGAGTCGGGGAGGGTCTCGGGGAGTTCCTCGCGGGTGGCAAAGGGGTCGATGGGCATCGGGGGCCGCGCTTTCCTGTGTGTCAAACGCCGTTTGCGGGGCGGAATCGACGGTGAGCAAGGTGTCGCAATCCCGCCGGAGGGCGTCTGCCACAATACGCTCCCGCGTGCCGGAGGTGGACCGTTGGGGCCGCCCGGTCGTGAGGAGGACGCACCCGCATGGACGCACCCGGAGCCAATGGCCGACACGGACGATCCGGCCCGCGCGCGGTGCGGCTGCACCGCCCGGAACTCCAGCCGCTGTTCGACAAACTGCCCCCGCACTCGCTCGAGGCGGAGATGGCGCTGCTGGGGTCGATGATCATCGACCACGGGTGCATCGACACCGTGCTGGAGATGGTGTCGAGTCCCGACGACTTCTACGCCGAGGCGCACGCGTCGATCTTCGACGCTCTGCGCACGCTGCACACCGAATCGCGCGGCGGGGACCTGGTCGCGCTGACGGATGCCATGCGGACGCGGGGCACGCTCGACGAGGTCGGCGGCGTGGACTATCTGGTGTCGTTGGCGGAGCAGACGCCGTCGGCAGCGAGCGCCCCCCACTACGCCAAGATCGTCCGCGACAAGGCCCAGTTGCGCCGGCTGATCGACGCGGCCGGGCAGATCATCTACGACGCCTACCACTCCGGCGGCATGGGCGACGGCGACGGCGCCCGCAACGTGCTGGACAGCGCGGAGCAGCGGATCTTCGACATCGCCGAGCAGGCCGCCAACGTCGATCAGGAATCGCTCGAGCGCCTGCTCAACCAGATCATGGATGCCCTGGAGGCCAACGAGGGCCGGGCCATCACCGGGTATGCCACGGGATTCGGCGACCTCGACGAGATGACCTCGGGGCTCCAGCCGGGCGAGCTCATCATCCTCGCGGCCCGCCCGTCGATGGGCAAGACCGCCATGGCGCTGAATCTGGCCGAACAGATCGCCTTCGGCGGCTCGCCCTACGCCAAGCAGGGACCGGCGACGCCCGTGGGATTCTTCTCGATGGAGATGAGCCGGCAGGCCATCGCCCAGCGTCTGCTGTGCGCCCGGGCGGGCGTGGACTCGCACCGCTTCCGCACCAACCGGCTGCGGAAGGACGACTTCTCCGCGCTGATGTCCTCGGCCGATGCGCTGTCGCGGGCGCCGCTGTTCATCGACGACACGCCGTCGCTGAGCGTCATGCTGCTGCGGGCCAAGGCCCGGCGGATGGTCAAGCGCCACGACATCAAGTGCATCTTCATCGATTACCTCCAGTTGATGACGGCGCCGGCCGCGTCATCGGACGGCCGCCAGCAGGAGGTCTCGGCCATCTCGCGCGGGGTCAAGGCGCTGGCGCGGGAACTGAACATCCCGATCGTGTGCCTGGCGCAGCTCAACCGCGGCGCGGAGCAGCGCGAGGGCCACCGCCCCCGCATGGCCGACCTGCGCGAGTCGGGGTCGATCGAGCAGGATGCCGATGTGATCATGCTGCTGCACCGCGAGGAGTACTACCACGTCGGCGATCAGGCCTGGATGGACGAGAACCCCGACAAGATCGGCCTGTCGGAACTGATCATCGCGAAGCAGCGCAACGGGCCGACGGGGACGGTGAAGTTGTCGTGGGACAACGCGACGACGCGCTTCAAGAACTACGCTGCGGGCTCGGTGGGGTCGTTCGGCGGCGAGCGGCGCGAGTACGGGCGCTCCGGCGGGGACGATGGGGACTCGCCGTATTCGCCCGCGAATCCGCGCTCGGGCGCGCGGGCCCCGCACGCTTCCGGCGGGGGTCCTGCCTCGGGGCTGACGCCGCGGACGCGGCCCGTGGAGCCGGGGCGCGGCGATGTCGCGGGCTCGATCCGACCGGTGGGGTTTGCGCCGGGATCCAGGTCGGGGCCGGTGGAGGGCTTCCGCGACGGCGGGGGTCCGGACACGGAGGCGCCGTTTGATGCGGACGACGACGATTCGGTGAATGGGCTGCCGATTTAGTCGGCGAGTACCATCCGAACGAATGTAGAATCATCGCATGCGGAGCCGCCCGGCGAATGATGGTCTTCCATGGACGAGACCTCAACTCATCCTCGCATTTGAGTTGTATTGCCGGGTGCCATTCGGGCGGATCACGACCCGAAATCCATTGGTCCGCGATCTCGCGGAAGTTGTCGGGAGGACTCCAGCCTCTGTCGCGCGCAAGCTTGGGAATTTCGGAGCATTCGATCCGGTGCTTGCCGCCCGCAATGTCAGCGGACTTGCGCACGGGAGTAAGCTCGATCGCGCTATCTGGGATGAGTTTCACCAGGACTGGAGTACGCTCGTCAGCGAAGCCCACGCCATTCGCGAGAGTTTGACTCCTGGAGCGGAGACCAAGCCCGTCTTCGAGCCACCGACCGGTCCCAGCGAGCGCATGGTCACCACAAAGCAACGACTTCACCAAGATTTCTTTCGCGATGCGGTCCTCAGCAGCTACAACGCCAAGTGCTGCATCACCGATCTCCCGCTGGTGCCTTGCCTCGTGGCAGGCCACATCATCCCGTGGAGTGTGGACGCGACTCGAAGAGCCGACCCGACGAACGGCCTCTGCTTGTCTGCAACCTTTGACCGGCTCTTCGATGCTGGGTTGATCACCATCAACTCGTCACTCACCTTGTCCGTGAGTGGACTCGTTCGCTCCCTTGACGATCGAGCAGTTGCCGACATGGTCTCGTCGCGGCACGGTCAGCCGATTTCGCTTCCCGCTCGCTTCTCGCCAGACCCTCGGTGCTTACAGTGGCACCGTGAGAATATTTATCGAGACAGATGACGACCACTGATAATCGAGAGGAATGTAAATGCCTTCCATATGCGACCGAGACCTCGATCGTCTTGCCTCGAAGTGCGTTGAGTCGATGGGCGATATCTTCTGGGACTTCGATGCGAAAAGCGATGAACGCGGTGGCTACACCGATCCTCACACCATCGCATCAAGATGCGTCCTGGCGGCATTGAAGGAACTCCAGACCCGGTGCGCATCGGACTCCGAATCGCCGATGAGTCTACTGGACGAGTACGAGTCGATTGTGGAATCCCTGCCCTCCGAGCCGACCGATGGTGAGGTCATCACGGCACTCGTTTCCGAAGCAGATTGGACGAGAGAGGGCGCCACCGAGGTCAACCCGGCTCGCGCGCGTGTACGGCTGGGCAATTCTTCGTAATGCCACTGCGCTAGCCGAAGCCCTAGGGATCGAAGACGGCGAATGCGGTCTCTAGCCCGACTCACACATCCAGACTCTTCACCTCCAGCGCGTGCTGCTCGATGTACGTCCGCCG
>CALFMQ010000247.1 GCA_937879825.1 uncultured Phycisphaerales bacterium | reverse complement strand
GCGACACCGTCATTGTCGAGAAAGCGGGCGAGATCATCCCGCAGGTCATCGAACCGGTGGTGGAGCAACGCCCGAAATCCGCGAAAAAGATCAGAGCACCGGAGCAATGCCCGGAGTGTGGAGGCCCGGTCGAGATCGAACGCGAGGGCGGCACAGAGGATGGACGGGAAACCGGGCGCCGCTGCATCAACCCCGAGTGCCCCGCGCAGGTCCGCGAGAAACTCATCTGGTTCACGGGCCGCGGGCAGATGGATATCGACGGGCTCGGCGAGAAGACCATCGATCAGATCAGATCCGAGTCCGAGATTCCGCTCCATCACTTCGCGGACATCTTTCACCTCGACGAACACCGCGACGCGCTGCTCGGACTCGATCGCATGGGCGAGAAGAAGGTCGAGAACCTGCTCGAGGGGGTCGAGCACGCCAAGAGCCGTTCGCTGGCGCGGGTGCTCGGCTCGCTCGGCGTGCGTCACATCGGTCGCGCCAACGCCAAGCTCCTCGCGCGCCGATTCAAGACCCTCGATGACCTGCTCGCGGCATCGGTTGACGACATCGAGGCCGTCGAAGGGTTCGGCCCCGTCCGCGCCGGAGTCGTGCATTCGTACCTGCATTCCGCCGCCGGCAAGAGAACGTTTAGCGCGCTCCGCAAGGCCGGCGTCTCGATGCCCAATCCCGATTTCCTCGATGTGCAGCGCGCCGAGCAGACACCCTTCACCGGCAAGACGATCGTCCTCACCGGTGCGCTCGAGCACTTCGAGCGCGACGCCCTCAAAGAGGTCCTGGAGTCCCTCGGAGCCAAGGTGACCGGGTCGGTCTCGAAGAATACCGACCTCGTGATCGTCGGAGAAAACGCGGGCTCCAAGCTCGACAAGGCCCGAGAACTCGGCATCCAGACGTGGGACGAGCAGACACTCCTCAGGCACCTGCCCGAAGGGGCCGATACCTGAGCAAGGGATGCAGAACGTCGAGTGCAAATGCGAGGTGCAGGACGCCGAACTGGCGCGCCTGATGTTGATCGGCGTCGGCGCCAGGCATGTCGGTGCGCTCACGCAGGTCGACACCTTCTACCGCATCCCCGACGGGCGCCTCCTGCGGCGCGAGACCACGGGCGATGCGCCCGAGTACCTCTTCTATCACCGTCACAACCGCGTCACGCCGCGCCTCGCGCACTTCACCGTCTACAACGAGCAGGAGATGCGCACCCGCTTCGGCGCCACCCCCCTGCCCGTCTGGGTCGTCGTCCACAAGACGCGCGACATCTGGATGCACGGCGATGTCACCATCCACCTCGACCATGTCGACAACCTGGGCGACTTCGCGGAGTTCGTCGTCCTCGTGCGACGCGACCGCCACGCGGGCATCTGCCACCGCGCGATCAACGATCTCCGCCGGCAGCTCGCCCCCGCGCTGGGAGGCATGATCGCAACCTCCTACGCCGACATGCTCGCCGACGAGATGCAGGACCGCCCGCGCCTCGAACCACCCGCTCCTCCCGCCGCGTAAGACTCATCCGGGTATCGCCGCGCCCAGGTCCACCCCGCTCCCCGGGATGTTCAGCACCGCGCTCGGACCGCCGTGCGCACGCAGGAGCGTCATCGCGCGCATCATCTCCGCGGGGAGCGGCGCGGTGAAGGTCATCATCTCCCCCGTCCGCGGGTGACGGATCGTGGTAGACGCCGCGTGCAGCGCCTGGCGCGTGATGACTTCCTCATCATCGAGCGTCGGGTGAATCGCCCGCGCGATCACCTTCTCGGGCCCACCGTACATGTCGTCGCCGAGAATGGGGTACCCCGCGTGCGAGAGGTGCACACGAATCTGGTGCGTGCGCCCGGTCTTGAGCTCCAGTTCCACGAGCGTGAAACCCCTGAACCTCTGGCGGACGCGCACGATCGTCACGGCGGGCTTGCCCTGCTCATCGCGCCGGACCACCATCTTCTCCCGCTGACCCTTCACCTTGCTGGGCGAAGGCCCGATCGGCTCCTCCATCACCTCCGCGTCCGCCTCGATCACCCCCTGCGCCAGCGCCAGGTACCGCTTGTCCACCTGACGCAGCTCGAACTGCCGCCCCAGTTTCCAGTGCGCCTCATCGTCCTTCGCGAAGATGATCACACCCGTCGTGTCGCGGTCCAGCCGGTGCACGACGCCGGGGCGCGCCAGGTCCTTGCCAACGCCAGACAGCGCCCCGCCCCTGGGCGACCGGTGCGCGAAGTGGTACACGAGGGCGTTGAGCATCGTGCCGCGGTTATGGCTCCGCGCCGGGTGCACGATGATCCCCGCGTGCTTGTTCAGCACGATCATCGCATCATCCTCGTAGAGCACCTCGAGCGGGATGTCCTCGCCCTGGATCTCCGTCGCGGGCGGTGGCGGCACGACCACCTCCACGACATCCCCCAACCGCAACTTCGTCGACGCCTTGGTCGCACGATCGTTCACCGTCACGCCGCCGACATCAATGAGCCGCTGCAACTGATTGCGGCTCATGAAGGTGATGCGATCGGTGAGATACTTATCAAGCCGCTTGTTCAGGTCGCGCTGCAACTTGAACACGACCCGCCGCAGGCCGTCGTCGTCGCCCTCTTCGGCGGCGCCCACCGCGGCGCGAATCGCGTCCGGGTCCACCTTCCCGCCGGGCATGATGAAACCCGACTCGAAGGCGTCGTCGTCGCTCCGCTCGATTGTGCGATCCGCATCCTGCCCGCGCGCGCCGCTCACATCGATCCGGGCTCGTCGGCCGTCGGCTCCACGACCGGCGTTTCCGAGGGAGTTTCCTCCTCAGCAGCGCCATCGCCTGCTGCGGGCGTCTCGCCGTCCGCTTCTGCGCCGCCGTCGGTGGCTGTTGTATCGTCGTTCTCGGGATCGGCTACCGAGTCGTCCTCCATCGGGAACGACGGGATCTGCGTGATCGGCTCGGGCTTCTTCATCCGGGCGCTCTCGGGCAGGTCATCGTTCGATGGCAACATCGCGAGTTTGCCCAGCCCGTCCACGCCTTCGAGCCGTGTGCGGAGAATCTCGGCGCGCCCGTGCAGTTTGAGCGCCTCGGCGATCTCCATCGCCTTGGCGCCAGCCGAACGCGCCTCGGGCCAGTTGCCGAGATTCAGTTCGGTGGTAAAGAGACCCTCGTAC
>CALFMQ010000246.1 GCA_937879825.1 uncultured Phycisphaerales bacterium | reverse complement strand
TCGCTCTCAATACATTGAAACTATCAATCCACTGAACAAGCAGAAAAACGGCTAATGATCCGCCAAACACAAGCGGCATCGAGATCACCAACCGTGTCCGGAGTAGCAGTGGAATATTCACGAGAGCGATGACACAACCGAGCAAGCCCGCACTACCAATGAAAATGCCCGCATAACCAGAAGGTGATCTCAGTTCCCAAATCAATCCGAGTAACGCTGCGCACAGAACCGACACGGCGAATATTGCCATGCTACGAGCGCTACTCGTCCGCCTGGCTATAGGCCGATTGATCTTCATCCGATGATCTCGCAGAGTCCCTTGCACTTGGAATCGTTGCGTTCGTAGTTGCCGGCGAGGATGCCGGCGATGGCCTCGTCGATCTGATCGCGGACTTTGTCGAAGTCGATGGCGTCGAAGCCGATGGTGCCGCGTTGGGCGGTGCGCAGGAGCCAGTACTCGGCCACACCCCCGCCCCCCTCATTCCCCCCTTTCCCCGCGAATGTGACATCGAACTCCGGGTCCTCGAGGAGGACGGGGAGGGCCATGGCGTAGATGGCCATCTGGAGGTCGTCCTTCTTGGGTTCGAGGAGGCGCTGCGAGGATTGGCCGGTTTTGTAGTCGACGATTCGGAAGGCGCCGGAGCGGAGTTGGTCGACGCGGTCGAGTTTGGCTGTGATGGTGTGGGTCTTGCTGTTGTGCTTGTAGGGGAGTTTCACGGACGCCTCGATGTGGAGGATGTTGGCGTTGTCGTGGAGGTGCTCGAGCGCGTTGAGCGCGAGGGCGTTGATCTCGCTCAGTCGCGCGGCTGACTCGGCGTCGGAGATCGACGCTTCGGCGCGGGTCTCGGCCTGGAAGGCGTGCGCACAGAGGTGGAGGAGGCGGTCGCGGGTGGGGAGTGGCGCTCCTTCGGCGTCGGCGAGTTGGTATTCCTTGAAGAATCGTTCGAGCGCGACATGGACGATCTGGCCGACGGAGAGTTCGGGGGTTTTGGGCTCGTCGAGGTTGAGGACGTATTTGACGAGGAAGCAGCGCGGGCAGGCGAGGTAATCGGTAAGTTTGGAATAGGAAAGGGCGAGGGGCGCTGGGAGGCGGGGCCAGACGGGGCCCTGATCGCGCGCGATGCGATCGGCGACGGCGTGGATGTGCTGGCGCGCATCGGGCGAGAGGGCGCTGAGATCGGGCGGCGTGTTGTTGTGGGCGCGGAGGTGGGAGAGGGCGGCGATGGTGGCGGCGGCGTCCAGCAAGCGGGCGTGCGCGGCGGGGGGGACGGCGCCGGTGGTGTTGCGTTCGGTTTCGTGGAGGGCCGCGAACGCGGACTGGCGTGCGCGGGTGAACTCGGCGCGGAGGATGGCGTCGCGGGCGGTTGGCGTGTGATCGCCGGTGGCCGAGAGTTGCTCGTCGAGTGGGTCGGCGTCGGCGAGGGGCGCGCGGGAGATCCAGTCCTGCTCGGAGACCTCGGTGAGATTGAGGGCGTCGTTCTCGCGCAGCTCGCGCATGAAGTGGAGTTTCGCCTGGCTCCGTGCCTTTGTCGGTTTCGTGAGGAGCACGAGTCGGCGCTGGGCGCGGGTGCAGGCGACGTAGAAGAGGCGGCGTTCTTCTTCGTCCTGGCCGAGGGGGTTGATCCCCGAGAAATCGGCGGGGAGGGGCGATTCTTCGTTGTTGCCCCTGGTGTTCGGGAAGCCGAACTGTGGTTGGCAGCGGGCGACGAAGACGGTGTCGAACTCGAGCCCCTTGGCGGCATGCGCGGTGATGACGGTGATGGCGCTGACGGCTTCGTCCTGCTCGGGGTCGGGGTCGTTGGCGTCGACGCGGGCGGTGGTGTCGGCGAAGTCCTGGTCCTTGGGGTCGAGGTCGGCGTGATAGGCGAGGAACTCGGCGAGGCCCGCGGGCGGATCGAGGAATGGTTGGATGCGGCGGGCGAAGCGGATGACGGCGACGAGATTGGTGACGCGGCCGGCGCGGTCGCGGCCGTCGAGCGCTTCGGCGTGGGCGATGGCGCGGTGGATGATCTGCTCGACGGTGTGGGCGGCGTCGTGCGCGGCTGCGACTTTGAGCAGGTCGTCGTAGAGGGACAGGAATGAGGTTGTTGTGTCGGTTGGGTGCGCGGTCTGGCGGAGGTGTTGGATGAAGGATGGAGGCGGGTTGTCCCGCTTGCGCGCGGCCGCGAACTCGCGGGAGAGTTCCGAGACGCGTGTGAGCGGGATATTGAAGGGTGGGCGGGCGAGGAGGCGCTGCGCGTCGGAGGTGGATTGTTCGTCTGAGAGGAGGCGCGCCCACGAGAGGAGGTCCTGCACGGCGGGGTCTTGCAGGGGTGTGCGTTTCTCGCGGCGGTTGACGGGGAGCCCCTGGGCGCGGAGGTCGGCGGTGATGTTGTCGGCGTCGCTGTGGCCGCGTGTGAGGACGGCGTAGGCGCTGAAGTCGCGCTCGGTCTGCTGGCGGTCGATGAGGATCATGGCGGCGATGGCTGCGCCGTTGGGGACTTCGTTGTCGGTGAGGATGCATTCGACGGAGCCGCCGTCGGGGTGGGGCTTCTCGGGGAGCTTCGATTGCTTGTCGGGGTCGATTCGGTCGGCGGGGGCGATGACATCGTTGGCGACATCGATGATGGCTTTGCGTGAGCGGTAGTTGACCTCGAGTTTTTCGGTCTTGTGGTTGGGCCAGATCGTCTTGAAGTGGGCCATGGAGCGGGGGTCTGAGCCGCGGAACTGGTAGATGGCCTGATCGTCGTCGCCCACGACGCAGAGGTCGGGGTTGCGGTCGGGCGGCGCGAGGAGGCGGAGGAGTTCGATCTGCGCGGGGTTCACATCCTGGAACTCGTCCACGACGATGTGGCGGGTTTCGGTGCGGACGATGGCGGCGACTTCGGCGTGGTCTCGGAGCAGTGTGATGGGGTGGGCGATGAAGTCGTCGAGCGTGATCCAGCCGCGTTTGAGGCAGCGATGTTCGTACTCGGCGAATGCTTTGGCGCCGGACTCGAAGTGGCGGAAGAGCGCGGCGTCGGCGATGCGGGCGTCGTCATTGGGCCAGTCGCGTCTTGCCTCGTGGCGCCGGCGCCAGTGATGTGCGTATGCGAGCGCATCACCGGGGAACTTGGCGGACTGGCGGCACTTCTCGGTGAACCTGATGGCGCGATCGACGGCGGCGCTGAGCCCTTCGGCGGCGGTGTGCGCATAGAGGTTGTGCTCGGCGACAATGGCGCGGAGGAGGCGGCGGCGCTGCGCGGAGTCGATGACGGTGGGGTTCGTGGGGAGGTTGATGTAGTCGGCGAAGCGTTGGAGGAGTTCGCGGCCGAAGCCGTGGAAGGTGCGGATGCGGACCTTGTCGGCGGCGCGGGCGTTGTGCGCGAGGCGCTCGGCGAGTTTGGTGCGCATCTGCTCGGTGGCCTTGACGGTGAAGGTGACGGCGAGGATGGATGCGGGATCGGCGCTGCGCTGCTCGATGAGGTTGGCGATGCGCTCGATGATGACGCGGGTTTTGCCGGTGCCCGGCCCGGCGAGGACCATGAGGGGGCCGGCGGCGTGATCGACGGCGCGCTGTTGCTGCTCGTTGAGTTCGAACGCGGGCGCGGGGGATTCGGGGTCGGTCATTTGGGAAGTGTATGGGCTCGCCTTGCGAACGGGACCAGGGGCAGGGCGATCAGGGAGATGGCTGCGGCGCAGCCGAACGCGATGGGATAGTCGGTCTTTGCGACGATCGCGCCGGCGAGGGCGATGGACCAGACCTCGCAGAGGTTGGTGGCGCCCATGAACGCGGAGAACTGGGTGCCGCCGATAGCGGGATCGGTGAGGTCCATGAACAGCGCGTATGAGGACGCGGTCAGTGATCCGAGCGCGAGATAGATGGGGGCGGCGGCGGCCATGAGCGCGATGCCGGAGGTGTTGAGGTCTGCGGCGACGAGGACGGCGATGGCGACCGCGATCGCGAGGATCGAGGACTGGACGAGCGCCTTGTGGCCCCAGCGGTCGGCGGCCCAGCCGCCGATGAGACTGCCGACGATCATGCAGAGCACCACGGGGAGTGCGAAGAAGAGCCCGACGGACTCCTTGTCGATGCCTCGGTCGTGGAGGAACGGCCCCATGAGCCCCCCCACCGCTTCGAAACCCGCGCCGGCGATAAGCGCGATGGCGAGACCGAACCATGTGGCGCGGCGTTTGAACACCGAGACGAGTGCGACAACGAATGTGCGGTCTGAGTCGGGCCGGGCGTTGGCCTTGATGTGATCGAGCGGGAAGAGCCAGACGACGGCGAGGGTGAACCAGATGCACCCGATGAGGATGAGGACGACGGCTTGGGAGCCGATCCACTGTTCGGCGGTGAGCGCGAGGCCGCCGAAGGTGGCGCGACCGACGAGCATTCCTGCCTGCATCCACCCGGCGACGCGGCCGAAGGCGTCGTCGGGGATGGTGGCGATGGCGAGCGCGTCGATGGAGACATCCTGCGTTGCGGCGGCGACGGCGTGGGAGATGAGCAGGAGCGTGACGATGCCGGTGATTTCGGAGAGCGGGAGCAGCGCGAGGGGGAGGAGCGTGACGCCCATGAGGACCTGCGCGAGGGTGATCCAGGCGCGGTAGCCCCAGCGTCTGTTGCGGAGGCGGTCGACGGCGGGCGCCCAAAGGAACTTGAGCGCCCAGGGGAGTGTGAGGAGCGAGGTGAGCGCGGCGACCTGCTCGACGGGCATGCCGGCGGCGCGGAGTCGCGTGGGCATGGCCCACCAGATGTAGCCGATGGGTGCGCCCTCGCTCAGGTACAGCAGCGCGAAGAAGGCGCGCTGGGCGATGGTTGGTTGTGTCGCGTGATCGTGCACGCGGCGTCAGACTTCCTGTGTGCCTTCGTCGGGATCTATGTATTTGACGGTGTAGAGGTCCTTGCGGCGATCGGTCCACGGGCGGACGGTGCCGTCGGAGCGGTTGCGGCGGAGGAGTTCGAGATCGACATCGTGAACGACGACGGTCTCGATGTTGGGCATGCTTTCGGAGGCGACGGCGTCGCGGGCGAAGGGGAAGTCGGAAGGGGTGAGGATCGCGCACTGGGCGTAGTGCATGTCGGCGTTGTCGACGAATGGCATCATGCCGGCGCACCCGGCGATGGCGACATACATCTGGTTCTCGATGGCGCGCGCCTGCGAGCAGTGGCGGACGCGGAGGTAGCCGTAGCGTTCGTCGGTGTTGTAGGGGACGAAAAGGATCTTGGCGCCCTTGGCGGCGGCGATGCGGGCGAGTTCGGGGAACTCGGAGTCGTAGCAGATGAGGATCGCGATCTTGCCGCGGTCGGTATCGAAGACCTGGACCTTGTTGCCGGGCGAGACGCCCCACCAGCGTGCTTCGTTGGGGGTGATGTGGATTTTGTACTGCTTGTCGATGGTGCCGTCGCGGCGGAAGAGGTAGGAGATGTTGTAGAGATTCTCGCCCTCGATGGCAAACTGCGATCCGCCGACGATGTTGACGTTGTAGCGCACGGCGAGGTCGTTGAAGAGTTCGAGATACTGGGGCGTGAACTCGGCGAGTTTGCGCGCGGCGTCGGACGGCCTGCCCGATGGGATGAGTGAGAGGAGTTGCGTGGTGAAGAGTTCGGGGAAGACGACGAAATCGGACTTGTAGTCGGAGCCGACATCGACG
>CALFMQ010000245.1 GCA_937879825.1 uncultured Phycisphaerales bacterium | reverse complement strand
CATGCTCCCTCTCCCCCTGGGAGAGGGTAGGGTGAGGGCTCCTCTCTCTTTCATGACTCCCCCCGCCCTGTTCAATCGGAAGGAGACTCACCATGACCCAACGAGGACTCTTCCGCGTCCTGATGAAGGCAGTCGGGATCTATTTCATGATCGAAGGCGGAGTCACCGTGCTGTATTACGCGGCGCAACTCATCTTCGCCGTCGTTGTCGAGGGTGAAATCTCCAACCGGTGGGTGTGGTCTTCGGTCGTGCCCTCGATATACAGCGCCGCGCAGCTCGCCGCCGGCCTCTACCTCTTCTTCGCCGGACGCTTCATCCTCGACCTTGCATTCCCCCGCGGCCCAAGCCGCTGCCACGAATGCGGCTACGACCTCTCAGGCAACGACACGGACATCTGCCCCGAGTGCGCGACCAAAATCACTCGGGTGCAACTATCACAAGGAGAAACACCGTGACGCCAAGGTCAACACTCAGAGTTATTCTGATCGCCGTCGGAATCACGATGTTTCTGATTGGTCTGATCCAGGCCGCGACAGTCGCGATCGGGCTCATGGCGTTCCGCCGCCAGTTCGATGGGTGGAGCGAGTTTGACGGTTTGACTCAGATCAACCAGTCGCTCTGGGCGCTATTCGTACCGCCCGGTCTGACCGCCGTCATCGGTTTCACATTGGCGCTATACGCCCATGTCCCCGCGCGATGGTTCTGCTCTGAACCGCTTCCCGAGTCGTACTGAAATCAGTTCAGCGTGTCCGACTCCACCCGCCCGTCCCGCAGCCGCACAACCCGCTGACACCTCGACGCTACCGAGTCGTCGTGCGTCACCATGATGATCGTCATACCGCCCGCGTGCAGCTCATCGAACATCGTCAGGATCGCCTCGCCGGTCGCGCTGTCGAGGTTCCCCGTCGGCTCGTCCGCCATCAAAACCACCGGCTCCGACGCCAGCGCCCGCGCAATCGCAGCACGCTGCTGCTGCCCGCCAGACAACTCCGAAGGGCGGTGCGTCATCCGATCGCCCAGCCCGACCATCCCCAGCGCCTTGGCCGCACGCACCGATCGCTCGCTCCGCGGCACACCCTGATAGATCAGCGGCACCTCGGCGTTCTCCTGCACCGTCAACTGCGAAATTAGATTGAACGCCTGGAACACAAAACCGATCTTCCGCCCGCGATACCGCGACAGGTCCTCATCGCTCATCTGCGCCACATCGCGCCCGTCCAGCAAGTACTGACCCGCCGTCGGCTGATCCAGACACCCCAGGATGTTCATCAGCGTCGATTTGCCCGAGCCCGACGGACCCATGATCGCCACATACTGGCCCGTCGGAATCACCAGGTCCGTCCCGCGCAGCGCTTCCACCAGCACCGAACCGTCCGGCTTGTAGTACACCTTCGTCACGCCGCGCAACTCGCACACCGCCGAGGCGTTCGTGATCTGTCCGGTTGATTGGCCCATCATCGTGCTCATCTGACGAGTCTACCGACCAAACCATCAACCGACGCACGCGTCCGAGACGCCGCCGACCGATATCGGACCCGCATTCCCCCGGCACAGCCGGGAATCCGGCAGACTCCGCCCCGTTTCCGAGCAACAATGAAGCACACCCTTGAGCACACCGCGCCCGTATGCCCTAATGAACAGGCATCACAACGGGCGCGACCGCAACCATCCAGACCGCGTATGCGGATGGTTGTGCCGGAAGAACGCACTATTCGGGAGCCACCCTTGGCCATCTCGCTGCGCACATCCCCAACGCTCGTCGCCGCAGCCCTGACCCTCGTCGCAGGCACCGCCCTCGCCGCCGATCCGGGCGTGATCTCCGTGCCCACGGCCAAAGGCCGCGACACCCTCCGCGTCATCGGCGACACCAACGACCCCTGGGTCTTCATCGAACCGACCTCCAAAGACCTCCGCGCCAAAATGCCCGGCCTCGCGCCGCACCAGCCCATCGATGCGCTCACCTGCGTCGTCGTGGTCAACACGGACAACCCCGCCGCGCTCCGCAAGGTCGCCAACCGCATGCGCCTCGCCGCCGAGCCCGCCGACGGCATCCCCGGCTTCTGGCTCGTGGATGCCGGCTCCGTCAAGGCCGCGCTCAAACTCGCCAACACCCTCCGCGCCACCCCCGGCATCAAGGAGGCCTACCTCGCCGAGCACAACGAGATCGCCGACCGAGGCGACGACGGCCCCATCCCCGGCACCGATCCGCTCTTCACCGATCAGTGGCACCTGCTCAACGATGTCGTCATCGGCGCCGATCTCAATGTCGTCCCCGCGTGGGACATGGGCTTCACCGGCGCGGGCATCCTCATCGGCCAGGCCGAAACCTCCGGCGCCAACTTCACGCACGAAGACCTCTCCGCCCATTATGTCGCCGAATACTCACAGGCCGGCGCGACCAACGGGCAGCACGCCACCCGCGTCGCCGGAATCATGTCCGCCGTCGGGCTCAACGGCCTCGGCGTGCGCGGCGTCGCCTACGACTCAAACTTCTGCACGCAGTATGTCTCCTCCGCCGAACGAATCGCCGAGGCCTTCGTCTGGCACAATGAAGCCATCGATGTCAAGAACAACTCGTGGGGCCCCGTCGATAACAACGGCATCCGCTACCTGACATCCATCGAGCGCGCCGCGTTCGAAGAAGCCGTCTCCTCCGGACGCAACGGGCTCGGCCAGATCCTCGTCTTCGCCGCGGGCAACGGCGGCAGCACCGACCGAGTCGATTACGACCCCTACGCCTCGAGCCGCTTCACCATCTCCGTCGGGTGGATCAACGACGCCGACACCGTCTCGATCATCCACGCGTCCAACGGCTCCGAGCCCGGCGCATCGCTCATGGTTGTCGCGCCCTCCAACGCCATCGGGCACCGCGCGATCGTCACCACCAATCACGGGCCCAACCCGTACACCACCATCTTCGGCGGCTCCAGCGCCGCCTCGCCCATGTGCGCCGGCACCGTCGCGCTGATGCTCCAGGCGCGCCCCGACCTCACATGGCGCGATGTCCAGCACGTCCTGGTCAACTCCGCGCGCATGAACGACCCGTCCAACTCCGGCTGGACCGTCAACGCCGCCGGCCACGACATCTCGCACATCTACGGCTTCGGCGCGATCGACGCCGCCGCCGCCGTCACGCTCGCGCAGACCTGGCCGCTCGTCGGCCCGCCCGTCTCCACCTCCGCCATCGATGTCGCCGGCGTCGTCATCCCCGACAACACCGACACGTGGACCGAGCGCACCATCAGCATCGCCGACAACATCAAGGTCGAGCATGTCGAGGTGTCCCTCGACGCCACCCACACCTACCGCGGCGACCTCGAACTCGAACTCGTCTCACCCTCCGGCACCACCTCGGTCCTCGCCACACGCCACAACGACCCCAACGACCATTACGCCTCGTATGTCTTCACCACCGTCCGCAACTGGGACGAGATGTCCGCCGGCAACTGGACCCTCCGCCTCCGCGACACCGTCGACCCCGACGAGGGCACGCTCAACTCCTGGACGCTCACGATCCACGGCACCGCGCCCGTCCCCTTCTGCGCGGGCGATGTCGACAACTCGGGCTTCGTCAATGTCGACGACCTCAACTTCGTCCTCTCCAACTGGCTCACGGGGCCCAACGCGCTCCGCGAACAGGGCGATGTGACAGGCGACGGCTGGGTCAATGTCGATGACCTCAACACCGTCATCATCGATTGGTCGAATCTCTGCACGACCGGCCAGTAATCGCCCGCGCGATCACCCGTCGATCTGGAGCGATGCGATCGCGGTCGCTTTGTCCGGCTGGAAATCGAACACCTTGTCCAGGCCCGTCAGCAGCATCACCGACCACACCGGGTCGCTCACCGCGCACACACGCATCTTCTTGTGCGCCTCGCCGATCGCCTTGCGCAAACGCAGCAACTGCGCGATATTCGATGAGTTCAGGTACGTCACCGACGCCAGATTCAGCACGAGGTTCGGCGTCGCCCCCGACTTCTCGGTAATCCGCGCATGAATGTCGTTCAACTCGTCCGACAGGTCCGGCTCGTCGCCCAGATCACAAATCACGATGTTGTCGGACCAGTCCGTCGCCATGCGCCGAGGCCTCCTCAAGAAGTCGAAAGTCTACCCGATCACGACTCGCCGATCTCCTCCCCCTCGACCCCTTCATCATCCCCGCCCTCGGCCTCCGACGCCGGCGTCACCGCCGCGCCGATCAACCTGTCCCCCTCCTTCAGATTCACGACGCGCACACCCTGCGTGTTCCGACCGATCTTCGAGATCTGCGCCGCCGGAGTCCGCACGAGCAGGCCGTCCCGTGTCACGAACACAACGCCTTCCTCCTCCGTCACCGCACGCACCGCGACGACCATGCCGTTCCGCTCCGTCGTGCGGATATCGATGCGCCCCTTGCCGCCGCGCGACTGCGCGCGGTACGAGACCTCGCCCGCCTCGCTCTCAGATTGCACGAGGTACTCGCTCAGCGCCGTCCGCTTCCCGTAGCCGTTCTCCGTCACCGTCAGCAGCGCCAGGTCCGGGTCGGCAGCATCGCCATCGTCCTCGCCGGCCATCTCGATCCGCACCAGGCCCACAACGCGATCGTCGTCGCCCAGCTCGATCCCCTTCACGCCGGCGGCCGAGCGGCCCATCGCCCGCGCATCATCCTCGTTGAACCGGATCGACATCCCGTGCCGCGTGCCCAGCAGCAGGTGGTCGCGCCCCGTCGTCGAGGTCACGCCGATCAACTCATCGCCCTCGTTCAGATCGATCGCGATGATGCCCGCGCGATTCACGTTCTGGAAGAGCTTGAGCGAGGTCCGCTTCACCTTCCCCATCGCCGTCGCGAAGCACAGGAAGTCCTCGCCCTTCTCGAAGTCCTTGATGGGCAGGTACGCGACCGTCTTCTCGCCCTCACGCAGCTCGATCAAGCTCCGAATCGAACGACCCTTGGCCGTCCGCGCCATCTGCGGAATCTCGTACACCTTGATCTTGAAGACGCGCCCCGTATCGGTAAAGCACATCAGGTCGTCGTGCGTCGACGCCACGAACAACTTCTCGATGAAATCGTCCGAGTGCAGGTCCGACGCCTTGATGCCCCGCCCGCCGCGGTGCTGCTCCCGGTACGTATCAAGCGGCACGCGCTTCACCCACCCGTTGTGGCTGATCGTCACAGCCACATCCTCTTCCTGAATCAGCGCCGCGATGTCGATATCCGTCGCCGACTCCTCGATCGCCGTCCGCCGGGGCGTCGCGTACCGCGACTTCATCTCCGCGCAGTCGTCCTTGATCATCCCCAGCACGAGATTCCGATCGCCGAGAATCTTCTCGTACCCCTCGATCTCCGCCACGACCTTCGCGTAATCGCCGGTCAGACGCTCGATCTCCAGACCGACCAGCTGAATCAGCCGCATCGCGCCGATCGCCTCGGCCTGCACCCGCGTCATCAACACGCCGTCCGCCGACGACGCGACCCGCATCAGCCGCTCCGGGATCTTCGGCGCATGCTCATGGCTCGCCGGAATACGGAACCGCCGCGCCGCCAGCTTGTTGATCGCCTCCTCGCGCGTCCGCGCCGACCGGATGATCCGGATCACCTCGTCGATGTCGCACACCGCGTAGATCAGCCCCTCC
>CALFMQ010000244.1 GCA_937879825.1 uncultured Phycisphaerales bacterium | reverse complement strand
GTCGGCGAACTCGGTCGCGATGGCGCCTTCGAGGGGCTCCTGATCGGTGATCGGGGGTTTGATGATGAAGGTGGACGAGTTGATGCCGCCCTCTTCGGGGTTGACGACGAGGACATCGAGCGAGGAGACAAGCCCGACGAGGATGTTGTCGTTCTCTTCCGGGTTGCCGGAGTCGATCCGCTTCTTGGCGTCGTCGGCGATCTTGCGGACGCGGGCCTCGACCTGATCGCGGGGGAGGATGGCGGGGACGATGTGGGTGGAGCCGTCGGGGCGGGTCTGCGACTCGGTGAGGTTGAGCGTGATGGCGGTGCCGCCGCGGAACTCGGTGTCGAGGAGTTCTTCGCGCTGCTGGTAGATCATGTAGAGGCCGGTGCCGACGAGGATGGTGGAGATGACGACATAGAGGGGGCGGAGTTTGATCCAGTCGATGTTGGGCGTGAGGGTCTTCTCGATGACGGGGAGGACCAGCGGGAGCTGGGGCATCGACTTGATCTTGATGTGGTCGATGAGGATGGTGTAGATGAAGCGGGTGACGACGAGCGCCGCGAACATCGTGGACACGACGCCGACGCCCAGCGTGACGGCGAAGCCCTTGATCTCGGGCGTTCCGGTGTAGGCGAGGACGAGGCAGACGATGAGGTTGGTGATGTTGCCGTCGACGATGGTGGAGAGCACCTTCTGGAAGCCGAGTCGGACCGAGGTGCGGAGGTCTTCTCCGCGGAGGAGTTCTTCGCGGATTCGCTCGTAGATGAGGACGTTGGCGTCGACGGCCATGCCGAAGGTGAGCACGACGCCGGCGATGCCGGGGAGCGTGAAGGCGGCGCGGGCGAGGGCCATGACACCGAGGATGAATATGCCATTGACGAGGAGCGCGATGACCGCGACGCCGCCGTGCATGAAGTAGTAGACGATCATGAACGCGCCGACGATGATGAATGAGATGATGCCCGCGGTCAGACCCTTGGCGAGGTTGTCGGCGCCGAGTTCGGGGGCGAGGTTGTTGACGGAGATCGGCTGCGTGCCGAGTTTGGCCTGGAGCGATCCTGCGCCGAGCGTGCGGACAACGTAGTTGATTTCGGAGGGCGTGAAGTTGCCGTAGATCTGGCCGTTGGAGGTGATTCGGCCGTTGATGTTGGGCGGGCGGGAATAGACCTCGTCGTCGAGCTGGATCGCCATCGGGCGGCCCATGTTGTCGGAGGTGAGTTGTCCGAGGAGACTCGCGCCGCGCGGGTTCATGCGGAACGCGATGGCGGGGAAGCCCTGCTGGTCGGTGGTCGAGGAGGCGCCGGAGACGGCCCACTCGTCGCCTTCGGCGGCGGAGAGGCGGAGGCCCGGGGCGTCGTGGAGGAGGATGTAATAGATGCCGTTGTATTCCTCGCCGATGAAGCCCTGCCTGGCGAAGAAGCCGACGGGGTTGGCGACGAGGAACTGCTGATCGGTGATGTCGTTGAACCACGACTCGATTCGGTTGATCGGCGCCCAAGCGAGCCCTTGGAGGTTTGCGGCGCGTGGGCCGCGCTCGCGGATCGCCTTGCGGTATTCCTCTTCCTGCGCGGGTGTGAGTTCACCGCTCTCGACGGCGATTCGGAAGGCGAGGACGCCGGCGCCCTGGAGGATTCGGATGAGGTCGGAGGGGTCGTCGAGGCCTCGGCGGTTGGCGTTGTAGTTGTTGTATTCGGAGACAACCTTGTCGACTTCGGCGGCGGCCCAGTCGGCGCGCGCCTTGATGGCCATGAGTGCGGTTTCGCGCGGGCTCTCGATGGACTCGGGCTGGCCGGTGGCCTTGTTGGGGACGGTGATGGTTTCGGCGGAGCGGTCGAGGGCGCGGCGGACTTCCTCGGCGGAGACGAGTTGGTCGGCGACGGTCTGTCGGGCTTCGTCGAGGTCGATCTGCGCGACGGCGGCTTCTTCCTCGAGTCGGGAGAGTTCGGCGGGATCGGTAAGGTTGTTGGCGGCGGCGGCGTCGTACTCGGCGCGGGCGGCGTCGGCGTGCGCGATGGCGGCGCGGAGCGGCGCGATGAGATCGGCGCGGGGGCCGGAGGTTTCGTTGTCGATGAGTTCGTCGAGGGCCGCGAGGCGTTCGGGCCCGGAGAGGCGGAGTGCGCGTTCGAAGCCGCCGCGATCGATGACGAACTCTTCGAGGTCGCTCATCGCGTTCTGGAACTTGTCGCGGAGCTGCTGGATCTCCTTGGTGGGGAGAGGCATGGAGATGGAGATGCGGTCCCGGCCTTGCTGGACGAATGAGATTTCGTAGAGGCCTTCGGGGTTCACGCGCTCCTTGAGGACTTCGATCATGCGACCGATGACTTCGTCGGCGTTGTCACCCTGATTGAGGTTGACGGAGTAGACGAGGTTGACGCCGCCCGCGAGGTCTCTGCCGAGGCGGAGGTTTTTCTTGGGCGGGTAGATCGCCAGCGCACAGGTGACGAGCACGATGGCGATGAGGATGAATGTCTTGAAGGATTTGTGCATGATCGAACGGTCCGTGTCCCTGGCGGTTAGTCGGATGACTCAGGCGTCGTTTGAGGCGCTTGCGTTGTCGCGTCGTGATTGCTTGAGCACGCCCTTGATGGCGGACTTCGACACATGGATCTTGGTGTTAGTTGACTCGTCGACCTTGATGACGATCTCGGTGTCGCGCAACTCAGCGACGGTGCCGATGATGCCGCCGATGGTCTCGACGCGGTCGTGACGACCGATGGAGTCGATCATCTGCTGTTGCTGGCGCTTCTGCTTCTTCTGGGCGCGTGATGACATGAAGATCATGACGACGAAGAGGAGGAGGAGCGCGGCGAAGAGGATGAGCGGATTGCCGCCGGGTTGTGCGGTGCCGCCGGTGCCGCTGTTGGGGCCGAGGGGCTGCGCACCGGACTGACCGGTCGACGATGTGTTTCCGGCGGCGCCGGTGTCGATGCCGCTGGGCGGGCTGGCCTGTTGCGCGATGAAGGGTGTGAGGGTCGGCGTGATCGAATGGTGCGTCATCCGGAGTGGTTCCCGTGAGTTGCGGGTTGATCGCCTGCGCCCGTGCGATTGATCGACGCCCGGATCGGCGTGGATCGCGCCGGGGGGGCGTTGGTTCAGTCGGTGTTCGGGCGCGGGAGGCCGCGCAGCGAGTCGCCCACCACTGGCCACCTGTTGGCCAAGGCGAGCCACGCATCATCGCGGATGGCTGCCCGGATGTCCAACATGAGGCGCTGGAAGTGCCGGAGGTTGTGGAGGGAGACGAGGATGGGTCCGAGCATCTCCTCGGCCATGAACAGATGCCGAATGTACGCCCTTGAGAAGCCGGATTCGGCGGGCAGTGGCCACCCGGCGAGGGCGGGTTTGCAGGCGGGGCAGTCGCAGTCGGGATCGATGGGGGCGGGGTCTTCGGCGTATTGGGCGTTGCGGAGTTTGAGGGTGCCATTGGGGGTGAAGGCGGAGGCGTTGCGGCCGTTGCGGGTGGGCAGGACGCAATCGAACATGTCGATCCCGGCGCGGACGGCGGCGACGATATCGCGCTCGTAGCCGACCCCCATGAGGTAGCGGGGCTTTGACTCGGGGAGGAGGGGCGCGGTGTGCTCGACGACGGAGCGGATCTCGTCGGTGCCCTCCCCTACCGCGACTCCCCCGATGGCGTAGCCGGGGAGGTCGATGCTCGTGACCTGGGAGGCGGAGCGGGTGCGGCGGTCGAGGTCGGTGCCGCCCTGAACGATGCCGAAGAGCGCCTGATCTGAGGGGCGGGCGTGCGCGGCTTTGCAGCGCTCGAGCCAGCGGATGGTTCGCTCGTTCGCTTCGTCGAGGCGCCGGGCGTGGTCGTAACCCTTCTTGGCCCAATCGGGTGTCCGCCCGACATTCTCGCCGGCGGCGATTCTGCGTTTCCACTCCTCCATGCGCTCACGGGCGTGGCTTGTCGTGGAGGGATCGATCGAGGGGGGACAATCGTCGAGGGCCATGATGATGTCGGCGCCGAGTTCGTTCTGGACTTGCATGGCGCGCTCGGGTGTGAAGTTGATGGTCGAGCCGTCGACGATGGACTGGAACATCACGGCGTCGTCGGTGAGGCGGAGGGAGTCGGATAGGGAGAAGGCCTGGAAGCCGCCGGAGTCGGTGAGCATGGGGTGCGGCCAGCCCGTGAATCGTTGCAGGCCGCCCATGCGCTGCACCAGATCGGAGCCGGGTCGGAGCATGAGGTGATAGGTGTTTCCCAGGATGATCTGCGCGCCGGTCTGACGGATGAGCCAGGGGGTGATGCCTTTGACTGAGCCGCGGGTTCCGACGGGCATGAAGGCGGGGGTGTCGAAGGAGCCGTGGGGCGTGGTGACACGGCCGATGCGCGCGCGGGAAGTGGAATCGCGTTGGGAGATGTGGAACGAGAGGGGCATGGGGGGAGTGTAAGAAAAGCACAGATGGATACGCCCCCACCGTCATGCTTCGCATGACACCTCCCCCGCAAGCGCGGGGGAGGGTGCAGGATTTCGGCACGGGCAAGTCGAAGACTTGCCCATGGCACCCGAGAGAAGCGTTCGGGCACCGCTTGCCGCTTCGCATACAAGCGGTGGCACCCGCAACCGGAAACCTGTGATGGAAGGTCTGTGAGGAGACCCTCCCCTACCCCTCCCAGTGGGAGGGGATTTGAGACTACTGGAGTGGGTTGCCTTCTTTGCGGGACTGGGCTTCGAGGAAGGCCCGCTCTTCGGCCGAGAGCGACTGGAGCCCCTGGCGGGAGACCTTGGCGAGGATGTCGTCGACGCGCTGGCGCTCTTTGAGTGTCGGTGTGTCTGTTGGCGCG
>CALFMQ010000243.1 GCA_937879825.1 uncultured Phycisphaerales bacterium | reverse complement strand
CGCATCCCGACGTTGGTGATCGCGATATCGCTGATCGTCGTCGCGCCGGTGGGGAGGGGCAATGGCGACGTACCCGTCGTCGAGTTCAGGCACCACATTGGGATGTCCTGGCCTGGCCCGACGAATGTGTTCCTGATAAGGCCGGAACTCATGAATACGGCGCCTGTCGAGGTGTCGGTGACGAGGGCTTCGAGGCACGATACACCGTCCGGCTGCGCAGCGAACGCTTCGCAGAAGATGGTGATCGGGATATCGACGCATCCGCCCGGCGGAACGGTCGCACTTCCATTGTTTGGAACGATGAAACTCGAGCCGATGGAGTTCGGGCATCCGGAGCCGGGGATGCTGGCGAGCGACCACGAGTACGAGCGCGGCGCGCCGGTGGTGTTGCAGATGGTGAGCGTGACGGTCTCGGATTGATCCAAAGGCCAGCAGCATTGCCCGGCGGCGGTCAGATGAACGGTCGTCTCTCCCGGGTCGGGAAGACACGGGCTTGGCGCACACGGGGTGTTGTCGCCCTGATACACCCCACCGTAAGTCTGGACGCAGTCGGCGGCGGTGGTGATGACGCATGCCGGGTATCCGAACGAGACGTCGTCGTAACAGCACGCGCCTGTCGGGGTCGGGTCGTCGCACTCGGGGATATCGATGCAGACTTGGCGCTCGCAGCACGCGTTCAGGTACTCGTCGTGAATCGTCATGTCGAAGCAGAGTTCCGTGCCCGGCGTCGCGCCCGTGATCATGAACGTGATGGGCTGCGATGTGCCAAGCGGGTTTACCTGAGGCACAAGCGGGAAGTAGTTGCTTGAGAAGGTGACGCCCGGGGGCGGGTACAGGAAGAGGTGGTGAATGATCTCTGGCCGGAGGTTGTCAAACGCGAAGGTGTAGAGGTAGGTTCCCGGCGGCGCGCCCGGAACGCACACGATGGATTCGTTCATGGGCCGGATCTGGAAACAGTCGCAATCAAAGGTCTCGCAGATCAGCGTAGAGCAGCAGACGTTTCCGGACTCGTCGAGGAGAGTCACTGTGAAGCAGAACTCCGTCCCCGGGTCGAGACCGGCGAACGTGACGTCAAAGGTGAACATCGAACCGTCGCCCGGAACGATTCGTGGGATGATGTTCGGAGTGATGGCGACCGGGATTCCGGTGGGATGCGGGGCGATGAGGATGTTGTGCGCGTCGATGCCGGAGTCGTTCGTGACCTTGATTGTCGCGGTGACCTCGCCGCTTCCGTCCAGGGCACACTCGTAGTTGAGTATCTCGGCGTCGCAGTCGCTGCAGTCGGTCTGAATGACAAAGTCGTCGATGGCCATACGCTTGAGGTTGTTGACGCCCGGGCTTGTCCGGATGGTCATGCTTGTGAGATCGGCCATCGGGGCCATGAGCGTTGCGTTGCTCACGAGCGTGGTGGTTATGCCGCTGGCAAACTGGAAGTACTGCGCCGTCACGCGGTTGGTCGTGAGATCGAGAGTGATGTTCCAG
>CALFMQ010000242.1 GCA_937879825.1 uncultured Phycisphaerales bacterium | reverse complement strand
CGTACCCCTGAGCGGTCCGTCGTGATCGAGTCAGACGGAAGAGCGGGGGGGCGAATGAGCAGGGGGCAGGGGGCGGGGGGCGGGGGGGTGGGGGGTAGACTGCCCCCCGAGATGTCCCCCCGCGACGCCGCCATCAAGATCATCCGCGCCCTCCGCGACGCCGGGCACGAAGCCCTCCTCGCCGGCGGCTGCGTCCGCGATGAACTCCTCGGCCTCCACCCCAAGGACTACGACATCGCCACCGACGCCACACCCAAGCGTGTCATCGAACTCTTCCCCAGATCCCGCGAGCAGGGCAAGGCCTTCGCCGTCGTGCAGGTCCGCGTCAAGGGCGGGCCCGGCGGCGGCAACCACGCCGTCGAAGTCGCCACCTTCCGCGCCGAGCACGGCTATTCCGATCGCCGCCGCCCCGACGCCGTCACCTTCACCGACGCCCGCGCCGACGCCCAGCGCCGCGATTTCACCATCAACGCGCTCTTCATCGATCCCCTCGACGCCCGCGAGCGCCCGCAGGGGCGCGTCATCGACTATGTCGCGGGGCTCGGAGACCTCAAATCAAGGGTCATTCGTGCGGTGGGCGACCCTGACGAGCGCTTCCGCGAGGACGATCTCCGCGCCCTCCGCGCCGTCCGATTCGCCGCCCGCCTCGGTTTCGAGATCGAGCCACGCACCGCCGAAGCCATCCGCCGCCACGCCGGCGATCTCGTCGGCGTCTCGCGCGAACGCATCGGCGACGAGGTCCGCCGCATGTTCAATCACCCCCACCGCGCCCGCGCCGCCCGCCTCCTCCACATCCTCAGTCTCGACGGCCCGACCCTCAAGGAGCCCTGCCGGGGCGACCGCTCCCTCCCTATGCTCGAAGGTGTCGCCGAAGGTGCCCCCCTCGCCGAAGCCCTCGCCGCCTGGATGCTCGACCGCGCCCCCGACAACCCGCGCCAAGGGCCAGCCGAGCCAATCGACATCGCCGGCGCCTCCGCCCGCACCGTCCCCGGGTGGCGCGAAGCGCTCTGCCTCAGCAACGACGAGCGCACCGACCTCCGCGCCATCCTCGACACCATCGTCCGCCTGGAGTCCGACTGGCCCAAGTGGGGCGTGGCGCGCCGGAAGCGACTCGCCGCAGCACCCATGTTCCGGTCCGCGTTATCACTCGTCTCGATCCGCAAACCCGCGCTCGGAGCATCGCTCAACGCCGAAATGGAGTCGCTGGAACGATCCGCCGGGGGCATCGCACCCGAGCCCTTCGTCACCGGGGATGACCTTGTCGCCGAGGGGTATTCGCCCGGCCCGAAGTTCGCCCAATGGCTCGACGCCGCCTACGACGCCCAACTCGAAGGCCGCATCGCCTCCAAGGCCGAAGCACTCGCGATGATCCGAACCCTCCCGGGCCAGGCCACAAAACCCGCCTGAGAGCAAGAAATTGCGGTTCCGCCACCCGATTCGCAACCCATATACTTCTGAGTCGAACAATAGATGCGGGAAACAGGTTCTCCATTCGCCCCGGCACAGCCGCCGAGCGCGTCGCGGAGCGCACATCACCCGCATGAAAGGGAGTTGGTCAATGTCCAAGCGGTGGCTTCTCGGTGGTCTCATGCTCGCGCTGGCTGCAGCAGCGCCGATCTTCTCGCTCGCGCCCGCGGCGCACGCTCGCCCCGAGATGCGCGCCGGCGACGACAAGCCCGAGATGGTCGAACTCGTCATGACCGACGGGCGCGTCATCAAGGCGCAGATCCTCTCCGAGACCGCCACCGAGTACCGCGTGCTGGCGTTCCTCATGGAAGGATTCCCCGCCGTCGAGACGACCTACCGCAAGTCGGCGGTTCAGGAAGTCCGCGCCCTCGAGTCCGACGCCGCCGACACCGCCAACACCGCGCCGGCCAAGGCCAACGACAACAACAAGAAGAATGACAACGCCAACGCCAAGGACGCCGACAAGGCCGCGCAGATCATCCTCACCCGCGTCGATGGCGAGGTCGGCTTCGACTTCTCGCCCACGCCGCTCCGCAAGTTCTTCACGCTCGTCGACGAGACCTTCAACGACCTCGACGAGCGCGGCGATGTCGTCTCCGATCATCGCAAAGACCACATCGTCATCTTCTACTTCAAGACCCGCACCTACGACGCGGGAGGCATCGACGGACTCTTCTCCATCATGGACATCAAGGAAATCCTCCAGGACGAAATGAAGAAGGGCCGCAGAATCGTCTTCTG
>CALFMQ010000241.1 GCA_937879825.1 uncultured Phycisphaerales bacterium | reverse complement strand
CCGGAACACCCCGTCAAACCCCGCCCGAACGGGGCGTGGACGAACCACAGATTGTATGCGATTCCGACCCGTCAAGCGTCGATCCGACCCCCGCGCCGAACCCCGCCGGAACAAACAACTCGACCCTTCAAATCACGGCACAATTTCCACCGTGCTCGACTCGGGCACCAGCATCTCGTAGACCATCTCGACATCCCCGGCGCGGCAACGGATGCAACCCATCGACATCTCCTTGCCGATGCTCTCCGAGTCGATCGTCCCGTGAATCCCGTACCCCGAGAGGTGCTCCGTCTCCGCGCTCGTCCCCGTCAGCCCGAGCCACCGCTCGCCGATCGGGTTCTCCGGGTCGTCCGCGCCGAACTTCTCCCGCGTCCGCGGGTTCACCCACGAAGGGTTCATCATCTTGCTCGAGTTCACCACGAACGAACCCGTCGGCGTCGAGCCGTGCTCGCCCAGACCCACCGGGAACGACCGGATGAACATCCGGTTCCCCGCGCCGTCGTTGATGTCCGCGTAGATATCCATCCGGAACGCGCTCTTGCTCACCACCGCATGGAACGGCCCGCGCACAAACTTGATGTTCTGGCCCACGCGAATCCGCGCCGGGTCCGAGATCTTGTTGATCCGCTGGATGAACTGCCATTCCACGCCGAGCCGGTGCGTCCGCACGATCTTCGACAGCACATCTCCGCTCCCGATCGTGTACGTCTCCGCCAGCGGATCGCCCGCCACCGCCGTCGCCGAGAACACCAGCGTCTCGTTCATCCGCCCGATCGCGTCGCGCAACTGCGCCCGCTCGCCCTCCGTCGCGCTCGGGTCATGCAGCGCCCGGTTCAACAACCGCCGCGCCTCCACCAGCCGATTCTCCTGCGCAGCCCGCCCGCCCTCCTCGATCAACGCCCGCACCGACGGGCTCGTCACCCGCGCCGGCGGCTCCTCCACCCGCGTCGCCGGCTTCTCCGCCACATTCGAGGGGGACACCGGCTTGATCTCGTCCGCCGGCTTCTGCGTCGGCTTCGTCTCGTCCTTCTTCGCAGTCGTCACCGGGTCCGGCTCGAGCGACGCCACCTGCTCCACCGGCTTCTCCGGCTGGTCGCTCCAGGTGTTGTCCGATCCGGCGCGATGGAACGGCTTGGGCGTATCCCGGTCCCCCATCCGCACCGAGTCACCCGTCCCCTCGGGACGTGTCGGCTTGTTGTCCGCCGAAGCGAGCTTCGTCTCGCCCGGGTTCGTCCCCGCGTTCGCGTCCTGAAGCTTGCCGTCGCTCCCCCGACCGAAGATCACCCACCACAACCCGACAATCACCACCAACGCGAGAACAACCCCGCCCACGCGCCGCCCACGCCCCCCGGCCTTGCGCGAACTCACCATTCTCGAAGCGTGCGAGGGTCCACCACGCGATGACTGTGACGGCAGCGGCATACCGAGTCCTCCCTGATCTTCGTTGTCCCGCGTCGGCTCCGACCGAACGCCCCCGCAACCCGCTCCGAGTGTACCCCGCCGCGTGCAACGCCGCCGCGCCGAACACTCACTCCAACCCGTGAAAAACGCCCTTCTCCGTCACCACCGCATCAACGCACACATCGTGCGCCTCCATCACCACCCGCTCCACACGCTGGCAGTCAAAGCACACGCCCACCGCATGCGCCCGCCTCCCCACCCGAATCTCCACCTTCTCCAGCAACTCCCCCAGGAACCGGTCGTAGTAACCCCCGCCGCGCCCGAGTCTTGCCCCACGCGCATCAAACGCCACACCCGGCACGATCACCAGGTCCAGCTCCTCGGGCGCCACCTCTCGCCCCTCCGTCGGCTCCTGCACACCGTGCCGGAACGCCGCACGCGGGTACGCGTGCGTCTCCACCGCGATCGGGGACAACACCCGCCGCTCCCAGTCAATCCTCGGATAACACACCGTCTTTCCACCCGCCAGCGCCGCCGACGCCAACGCCGTGAGGTCCGGCTCATCACCCAGCGCCTCGAACACCATCAGGCACCCCGCCTCCCGCACCCACCCGCTCGCCAGCAGCAACCCGCAGATCTGGTCCGATGCCGCGCCCTTCGCCTCCCCCGTCATCAGCCCGACCGCCCCCCGCACCTCCCGCCGCAGCTCATCCTTGAGGTCGCTCGGTTCCATCGGCGCATGGTACGCCCCAATACAGTGGGGGGGTGAACGCGCCGCTCTTCCACATCGTGCTCCACCAACCCGAG
>CALFMQ010000240.1 GCA_937879825.1 uncultured Phycisphaerales bacterium | reverse complement strand
GCAACCTCTTGCATCAACGCCTTGCTTGGATGGCGGCGTGGTGGATGGCGAGTTTGGCCAGGACCCACAGCCGCACGCGTCGCAGGGTACGGATCCAGGGCGGCGGTGAGCCCCCGCCCAGCATCGTCAGCCAACCGAACGATCGCTCCACCGCCGAGCGCAGCCGCGACGCCTGGCGACGCTTCCGCGCGTCGCCCTCGAGCAGTTCGATCGCGCGCAGACGATCCGCGTGCTGGCGATGACCTTCGCTGATCGAACGCCCGGCCTTGCGCCGCGGCGCGATCAACCGGGCCCCACGCGACGCGGCCATCTCGTAGAGCGGGTTGGCGTCGTACCCCGCGTCGCCCAGCACGATCGAACCACGCGAGGCCGCACGCGACAGAAGCTTCCGCGCCACCACGCACTCGGCGTCGTTGAGCGTCCGCACACAAAACGCCCGGATATTCCCGCTCCGATCGCACGCCGCGTGCAGACGGTACCCGCGACGCATCCCCCCATCGGCGTGCCCGAACCGCGCCTGACGGTCCTTGCTGAACCGGCCCACCAGCAGCGGCTTGCCGTCGACGCACAGCAGCGACGCATCACGCCCGCGCCCACGCGGCGACAATCCGCGCAGCAACTTCAGCACGCCCAGCCTCCGCGACCGGCGGCTCACCGTCGAGGCGTCGGGCACGATCACGCGACGCCCCGGCCAGTTCGATCGATCGCACGCCCAGCACACCGGCCGATCGTGCAACGCGGCCCAGAGAACTACCCGCGCAATGTCGTGATCCGTATACTGCGCCCGCGGCGGGCGACGCTCCGGGATCACCCGCAACGCACGCTCCAACCGATCGTAGAGTTCGCGCTCCATGTCCTTCTCCTTGTGTCTGGCGATACAAAGAGCATGGACGCGAACCGCCCACAGCGCAAGCACTTACAGCAAAGGCGCAATTTGTTGCTCAAGGGGAGAGGGTGCAGACAAGACATTCTTACTCGGGTGTGCCCGGGAACTGCCATTCCTCACCGGGTGTGTACCCGAGCAGGCGGTAGAGGTTCTTGCGGTCGAGCATGTTGTCGAGGGAGGCGGTGACGGTGCCGTCGCACTTGATGTTGGCGAGGAGGCGCTGGACCTCGCCCATCGCCGAGCGCAGCGTGGAGACGGGCCAGATGACGCAGTGGTAGCCGAGTTGTTCGAATCGTTTGAGTGGGATGATTGGGGTCTTGCCGAACTCGGTCATGTTGGCGAGGAGATAGGTCCTGCCGTTGTGCGCGTTGATCGCTTTGGCGAAGCGCTCGAACTCGGCTTCGGAGTGGAGACCCTCGGGGAAGATCATGTGCGCACCGGCGTCGATGTAGCGCTTGGCGCGGTCGATGGCGTCGTCGATGCCGGTGACGCCCGCGGCGTCGGTGCGCGCACAGACGATGAATGAGCCATTGGTGTGCGCGTCGGACGCGGCGCGAGCGATGGTGACTTTCTTGGCGAAGTCATCTGCGGGGAGGAGGGTTTTGCCGTCGAGGTGGCCGCAGCGCTTGGGGAAGACCTGATCCTCGATGTGGAAGCCGGCGGCGCCGGCGCGGTCGTACTCGATAACGGTGCGGGAGAGCATCTCGCCCTCGCCGAAGCCGGTGTCGGCGTCGGCGATGACGGGCAGGCCACTGGATTGTGTGACCTGGCGGATGACATGGGTGAACTCGTTGACGGTGAGGAGCCCGATGTCGGGCACGCCGAAGGAGGCGGTGACGGCGGCGCCGGAGACATAGGCGCCGTGGAAGCCGGCGTCCTTGACGGCGCGGGCGCACAGACCGTTGAAGGCGCCGGGGAGGCCGACGCAGCGTGCGTTCATGAGTTCTCGGAGCGCGATCCCGGGGTGTTGATGCGTGTTCATGGGTGCATGGTAGCCCGGGGTGCGGGTGCGATGGTTATGGGCGCGTTGAGTTGGGTGGGATGTGCCGCGCGGGAAGGTCCATCGGGCGACGGATCGCGGAGCGGGTCACGGGCGTGATTGCATCGGGTGCGGGTGCGGGCACAGTTGGGGGGCGGACGGGAGCACAGGCCGCCCGCGACGTG
>CALFMQ010000239.1 GCA_937879825.1 uncultured Phycisphaerales bacterium | reverse complement strand
GGGCCTCGGAGAACGACGGCACGTCCGACCCGACCTCGCGCTGATTCATCACCGATTTCTTGTGGTAGTGGTAGTACTCGATGGGGTCTTCCATCGTGATGATGTGCCGCTCGTAGTTCGTGTTGATGTAGTCGATCATCGTCGCCAGCGAGGTCGTCTTGCCCGAGCCCGTCGGGCCGGTGACCAGGTACAGCCCTCGGGGACGCCGGATCAGTTCGCGGCAGATCTCCGGCAGGCCGATCTGCTCAAAGGTCAGTAGTTTGTTCGGAATGAGCCGGCAGACGATCGCCAGATCGCCGCGCTGGCGGAACACCGACACGCGGAATCGCGCCGCATCGCCGTACGCGAAGCCGAAGTCGGTCGTCCCGACTTCCTGCAGCTCCTGCTGGTTCCGCTCGGGCGTGATCGCCTTCATCAGGGTCACCATGTCGTCGCCCTCGAGCACCTTGGTGTCGAGGTTGCGCAGCCCGCCGTGGAGGCGGAGCGTCGGCTTGCGCCCCACCGTCAGGTGGAGGTCGGACGCGTTCAACTTGATGACTGTGTCGAGCAGCCGGTCAATCTGCATGGAGGACATGGGTCACACTCCGGAGTAGGTCGGTTCATCCATCAACTTCGCAAACCAGGAAGCGTCCAGCGTGCTCTTGCGATCAGGTCGATCCCTCGACCTGCGTGATTCGCGCCACCTCTGCGGGCGTCGTTTTGCCCTGCAGCACCTTGATCTTCCCGTCGTACACAAGGGACCGCATCCCGTTGGCGATCGCCGACTGCCGGATCACCGACACGGGCTCGCACCGGAACGCCAGTTCGCGCACCTCGGTGTTCAACTGCATCAGTTCGTAGATACCGCGCCGCCCGCGGTACCCGGTGCCCGAGCACTTGTCGCAACCGATCGGGCGATACACCGTGTGCCGCGAGAGGTCATCGGCCGTGATGCCCGTCAGGCGCAGATACTTCGGATCGGGATTCGGGTCGGGCTCTTTGCAGTGCTCGCACAACACGCGAATCAGCCGCTGCGCGAGAATCGCCTGGATCGAACTGGCCACAAGGAACGGCTTCACGCCCATGTCGATCAGTCGCGTGATCGCGCTCGGCGCGTCATTCGTGTGCAGGGTGGAGAACACCAAGTGGCCCGTCAGCGCCGCCTGAATGGCGACCTCCGCCACCTCCCGGTCGCGGATTTCGCCGACCAGAATCACATTCGGCGCCTGGCGGAGCATCGCCCGCAGCACGTGCGCGAAGGTCAGCCCGATCGACTCGCGCACCTGGCACTGATTGATGCCGGTGAACGCATACTCGATCGGGTCCTCCGCCGTGATGATCTTCTTGTCCGGGCGGTTCAGGATGTCCAGCGCCGTGTACAGCGTCGTCGTTTTGCCGGAACCCGTCGGGCCCGTCACGAGGAAGATGCCGTTGGGGCGCCGGATGATCTTGTTGAACTGCGCCAGGTTCTCCGGCTCGAAGCCCAGATTCTCAAGACCGATTCGCACCGACTCCGGACGAAGAATACGAAGAACGATCGACTCGCCGTGGTACGCCGGGCACGCGCTCACACGGAAGTCGATGACCTGTTCCTCACCCTGCTCATTGCGCAACGGCATCTTGATGCGACCGTCCTGCGGCACGCGCTTCTCCGCGATGTTCACGCCCGCCATCAGCTTGAAGCGCGCCAGAATCGCGTTCTGCATGCGCTTGGGCAGGTTGTCGCGCTCGATGCACACACCGTCGATCCGGTAGCGAAGCCGCACGCGGTCCGTCATCGGCTCGATGTGAATATCCGACGCCCGCATCCGCACCGCCTCGGCGATGATCCGCGAGCACAGCTTGATGATCGGCGCGCTCTCGGCCGCCTGATCGATCGATGAGTCGACCGACCGGTCGACCGACTTATCCAGCGACTTGTCGATCGACGCCGTCAGGAGCGACTCATCAGAGTCCACCATGCTCGGGGCCGCGCCGCCCATCTTCTGCTCGATGTACTGCTTGATCTTGCCGCGCGACGAGATCTTGATGTCGATGTCCGTGTTCAATCGGAACCTGAGCAGGTCGAACAACTCCAGGTTCCGCGGGTCGGCGACGGCGAGCTGCAACCGGCCGCGGTCCCGGCCGAGCGGCAGAATGAAGTGCTTCTTGATCAGGTCCTTCGACACCGACGGCGGCTTCTCACCGATCAGCGTCTGATCCACCTGGTCGCCGCTCATCACATCGATGAAGTCCACACCGAACTGCTTCGCCAGCGCCTGCGCAACCGCCTCTTCCTTGCAGAACCCGGCCTCGACAAGCAGTTCGCCGAGCCGCTTGCCCGCGCCCTTCTGCATGCCCAGCGCCGTATCCAACTGGTCCGGAGTGATCGCGCCGGCCTGAACGAGTATCTCACCGATCTTCTTGCGGAGTCTTGCCATGGGGAGCGTTAGACTAACACCATGCCGGATGTTGCGACGCCGACGCCTTCCTCGCGATCAGGCGAACCGACGGGCGTGTTGTCCGGCACGGTCATTGGGGCCTCGTAAATGGACGGAGAACGAATCTGAATCTTCAACACTGCGACAACCCGGGTTCGTGCTGCGCGGCAAGAGGGGGCGGACGCCGCCTCCTCATCACCGCCGGGCCGACCCACGAACCGATCGACGCCGTCCGCTACCTCGCCAACCGTTCGTCGGGGCGGCTCGGCGTCGAACTCGCCAACGCCGCAGCCGATCTCGGGTGGTCCGTCACCCTTTTGTTGGGGCCGGTGGGCGACGCGACCCGGGCCGCCGTCGATACGCGGGCCCGCACGATCGGGTTCCGTTCGACCGCCGACCTCGAGCACCTTCTCGCCGAGCATCTGGCCGGTGCCGATGTCCTCGTCATGGCCGCAGCCGTCGCCGACTATCGCCCGGTGCCAGCCGCCCGGCCGGACGCGGTTGGGGGAGCCGGAGGGGGAGCCGGAGGGGGAGCCGGAGGGGGCGGGGGGGGCGGGGGGAAGATCCGCCGCGAGAAGAAGAACATCACCCTCGAACTCGAACCCACACCGGATCTGCTCGCGGGGTGTGCATCGCGGCGATCCCCGGCCCAACTCCTCGTCGGCTTCGCGCTCGAGCCCCGCGACCGCCTGATGGAGTCGGCCCGCGAGAAACTCGCCCGCAAGGGAGTCGACTTGATCGTCGCCAACCCCCTCGAAACGATGGACGCTTCGAGCATCGAGGCAACCCTCATCGGCTCGCCATCGATCGGAGCGTCGCCGGACGGGATCGTCGCGCAGACCGAAGGCCCGATCGAGAAGTCCGCCTTCGCGCCCTGGCTCCTCCACCAGATTGATCGTGCCCGGGCCGCGCGCCGCGCCGGGGGTCACGCCGTCTCGTAGCCGAACGACGCCACAAACGGCGCCACCCCGTCGATCGCGGGCCCCATCCGGTGGGCGTACCGCTTCCACCGCCCGATCGAGGAGTCGTACACCGGCTTGGCCACCGCCTCGGCGCCGGGGGTCGTCGCCATGCGATCGCCCGCGCCGGTCCTGTACGCGAGCACCCCGTCATCCCAAGCCTCACCGAGGAACCCGATCACCCGCCGCGACTCGCCCTCGGTATCGCTCACGAGTTGCTCGTAGCGCACCTCCGCGTAGTCCAGCCCGAGCACCTCGCGGTAACGCGTCCAGAGGCCCATCACCTCCGCGTACACCTGCGCGATCGAACCCGCATCGCGGAATCGGACGCTCGTGAAGTTCGCGTCCCACGGCTGCATCAGGCAACTCATCACCACATCGCGCGGGTCGCGCAGCGCCACGATCACCTTCGAGCCCGCGAACACACGCCG
>CALFMQ010000238.1 GCA_937879825.1 uncultured Phycisphaerales bacterium | reverse complement strand
GGAGATCGTCTGATAGGATTGTTCGGTGAGACTATGGTAAATCCCGGGCGTCGCTGGAATTGCGGCGTTTCGGCTCGTGGGACACTCAGGGCGTGCGTCGCAGGGTCCCTTATCCAGATGGAGCAAGCACCATGAAAACCAATCGTCGCGGACAGGGCTTCACGCTCGTCGAGTTGCTGGTGGTCATCACGATCATCACGCTGTTGATTTCGATTCTGCTGCCGGCCGTGGGCACGGCGCGTCGTCAGGCGCGTATCTCGCGCTGCGTCGCGAACATGAAGCAGCACGGTCAGGGCATGGCGAACTACGCCGCCGCGAACAAGGACACGGTGCTGAACGCTCCGGACTCCAATGCTTCGACGCCTCAGCAGCTGGCGATCATCGGCCAGCGCGGCAACATCGCGATCCGCTTCGGCAACTCGTTCCTGCCGACTTCGGGCTGGATCATCAATCCTGCGTCGCAGTCGTTCCGCACGCTGGCGAGCATGACCAGCAGCAACAACCAGCTGCAGGACCTCAACACCGGTCAGACCTGGGGCCCCTCGGGCTTCAACGGTTCGGGCAGCGACCTCTCGACCATCTACCACACCGTGCTTGCTGAGTACATGGTTGAGGGTGAGAGCACCGCGACGCTTCAGGATGTGTTCCGCAGCCCGTCGGACCGCCAGTTGGCGGACGACTGGAAGCGCCTCAAGGACGGTATCCGTACCGGCTCCGAGGGCACGCCCGCGGGTGAGATTCCCAAGCCGTACAACTCCTGGATGTCGGAACTCAAGTGCTCCTCGTACCGCTACTGCGTGACGAGCATGATGAACCCGAAGGCGTTCTCCTACATCGACGACAACGCGGGCTGCAACACCCGCATGACGCCGGACTTCAACCCGACGAACCCGACGCAGGCCTTCAAGTACATCCGTCGCAACCCGATGGCGGACGTCCGTCACCCGACGAAGAAGGTCTCGCACTTCCTGTGGGATGCGCTGCACAACCCCGAGGTGGGCAAGGCGTGGTTCGAGGCGGGCTCGATCATCCCCGTGGCGCTGTTCGACGGCTCCGCGAAGTCGACCATCCCGTACCGCGACGGCGCGACGCGCAGCCAGTGCGAACTGTCCGGCCCGTTCTACAGCATCTACTGGGTTGCTGAGGGTCAGGCGGTTCTGCAGCCGGGCCACTATTGGATCAACATCGGCGGCATCTGGGGCCGCGACCTGTAAATCCAGATTGGTGACATGTGTGTGAACTCCGACCGGGCCCTTCAGGGGGCCCGGTTTTCATTTACGCTTGTTGTGTGGGCACGCGGCTGATCTATGCGGGGATCGATGAGGCGGGGTACGGGCCGTTGCTCGGGCCGCTGTGCGTTGGGATGAGCGTGCTGGAGGTGCGCGGGTGGGACGGGGGGGGGGGGGCGGGGCGTCCGGATGTGTGGGGGTTGCTGTCGCCGGCGGTGGTGCGCGAGGTTCGTGAGGCGGGGGCGAGCGGCGTTGTTGTGAACGATTCGAAGCGCGTGAAGGTGAGCGGGTCGGCGAAGCGGCATCCGCTGGAGTTTCTGGAGCGCGGGATTCTGAGTGTGGCGTCGTGCATGGGGCGCGTGTGCACGAGCGATGCGGATGTGTACGGCGTGCTCGGGGTTGTGCGCGGCGGGGCGGGGGCGAGTTGGTACGGCGGGGATCGGGTGGCGGTGCCGATGGCGTCGACGGCGGAGCAGATCGGGCTTGCCGGGGCGCGGTTGCGGGGCGCGTGCGAGCGGGGCGGTGTTTCGTTTGAGGCGGTGCGCTGCTGCGTGTGCGATGAGGGGCGGTTCAATGACGAGGTGCGGAAGGGGGCGCTGAAATCGGAGATCAGTTTTGCGCGGGTGGCGGTGTTGATGCGGGAGGTGTGGGATCGCTACGGGGATGATGCGGGTCTGGATGCGCACGGGGCGCGGGTGGTGGTGGATCGGCAGGGGGGGCGGATCGGGTATGTGCGGCCGCTGGCGCGGGTGTTCGGCGGGGCGGAGATCACGGCGCTGATGGAGCATCCTGAGGCGAGTGTGTACGACATCCGCGAGGGGGCGCGGCGGATGCGGGTGACTTTTTCGGTGGGTGCGGACGGGGATCACTTCCCGGTGGCGCTGGCGTCGATGTGCGCGAAGTTCGTGCGTGAGCTGGCGATGATGCGCTTCAACCGGTACTGGTGCGGGCGGATCGCGGAACTGAAGCCGACGGCGGGGTACGGGAGCGACGCGAAGCGTTGGCTGGGCGATGTGTCGGGCGTGATCAGCGAGGAAGAGCGGGCGGCGCTGCGGAGGTTGGCGTGAGTGATGCGCTGATGAGTGATGCGCTGAACAGGCGGATGCTTGATCTGGCGGCGCGGTGCGCGGTGCGTGGGGCGGGGCGCGTGGAGCCGAACCCGATGGTGGGGTGCGTGATCGGGAGTGATGCGGGCGAGGTGTGGGGCGTGGGGCATCATCGGGAGTTTGGCGGCGCGCACGCGGAGGTCGAGGCGCTGCGGAATGTCGCGGCGAACGGGCGTGATGCGCGCGGGGGGACGGCGTGGGTGACGCTGGAGCCGTGCGCGCATTTCGGGAAGACGCCTCCTTGCGCGGACGCGCTAATCGCCGCGGGGATTCGGCGGGTGGTGATCGGGCGGCGGGATCCGCACGGGATTTCGGCGGGGGGCATCGAGAAGTTGCTTGCGGCGGGCGTCGCGGTTGAGGTGACGGGCGCGAGCGCGGCGGCGGTCGCGGTGAGCGATGCGTTTGTGTGCGGGTTGGAGCGGGGGCGGCCTTTCGTGACGGTGAAGTGGGCGCAGACCGTTGACGGGCGGATCGCGACGCGCACGGGGGACTCGAAGTGGATTTCGTGCGAGAAGTCGCGGCGGCGGGTGCACCGGATGCGGGCGGTGAGCGATGTCGTGATGACCGGCATCGGGACGGTGCTGGCGGATGATCCGCTGCTGACGGCGCGGGGCGTTGCGGTGCGGAAGGTCGCCAAGCGCGTGGTGATCGACTCGGGGCTGCGGCTGCCGCTGGATAGCGCGCTGGTGCGGTCGGTGGACCGTGGGCCGGTGTGGGTGGTATCGGTGAACGAGATGGCGGAGTCGCCGGAGGCGGATGCGCTGGAGGAGCGGGGGGTCGAGATGTTGTTCGTGCCGGGGAAGGAGGGGCGGGTCGATCTGCGCGCGGCGGTGGAGTTCTTCGGGGCGCTGAGCCAGTTGGAGGACATGAGCGCGCGCGACGATGCGACGCATGTGATGGTGGAGGCGGGGCCGGGGCTGGCCGGCGCGCTGATGCGTGAGGGGCTGGTG
>CALFMQ010000237.1 GCA_937879825.1 uncultured Phycisphaerales bacterium | reverse complement strand
AAGTTGTGCATCCTATGGCAAACGCGGCGTCGGCCGATGTGCGGCTCAAGCGGGCCTATGGCGATGGCCGATGTCCGGATAGGGGCGACGACTTGTCTCGCCCGCATGATCGGTCGCGAGGGGCACGCGATTGACGGTTCTATCTTGACTTTGGGCTGGTTGGATGCTCCAATGGTTTCGTTGAGCCGGGGGGACCGGCGGGACGATCGCGGCGGGGAAAGCCGACGGCGTTCCGGATCGATGACGATCAAACTGATTGAATGACTGAATGCTTATGACCACGCTGACCGGCATCCTTGTATGGCCGGAGCGCGCGGAGGGTCGTGTCAGGCAGTTCGCCGACACGCTGATCGAGAGCGAGGATGACCCGTTCGTCCCGCTGTCATTCGGGGAGACCTACCCGTTGCGCACCGGACAGGAACTCACTGTTGAAGTTGTCAATCGCGCGCCGCGTCGGCGGCGTGGGCGGTCGGGCGGTCGTCGCCCGGCGCGGCCGGTGGTCGAGCAGATCATCGCGATCGACGGCTTGAACCCCGATGACTACAAGGAGCGGAAGAAGTTCGAGGAGTTGTCCTCGATCGATCCGCAGCCGCGGCTGACGCTGGAGTACCCGGGTTGCCCGCCCTCGTGCCGGCTGATTGACCTGTTCTGCCCGATCGGGCGTGGGCAGCGCGGGTTGATTGTTTCGCCGCCCAAGGCGGGCAAGACGACGCTCCTCAAGGACATCGCGCTGGCGCTCGATAAGAACCACCCGGATCTGGAGGTCTTCGCGCTGCTCATTGATGAGCGGCCGGAGGAGGCGACGGACTTCAAGCGGTCGGTGCCGGCGCATGTGGTGGCCTCGACGAACGACCACGGGATCGATCGGCACATCGAGATCGCGACGATGCTGATGCAGCGGACGCGGCGGATGGTGGAGGCGGGCAAGCATGTGGTGATTCTGCTGGACTCGCTGACGCGGCTGGGGCGGTCGTTCAACGCGTCGCGCCGGCACGCGAACTCCGGTCGGACGCTCTCGGGGGGCATCGACTCGGTGGCGTTGGCGGTGCCCAAGCAGATCTTCGGGAGCGCGCGCAACACGGAGGAGGCGGGGTCGCTGACGATCATCGCGTCGTGCCTCGTGGATACGGGATCGCAGGGGGATCAGGTGATCTTCGAGGAGTTCAAGGGCACGGGGAACATGGAGCTGGTGCTGGACCGGAAGGTCGCGGAGCGGCGGCTGTTCCCGGCGATGAACCTGGCGGCGAGCGGCACGCGCAAGGAGCACCTGCTGATGAGCGAGCAGGAACTCAAGACGATCACGGCGCTGCGCCGGCGGTTGATGAACATGCCCGCGCCGCAGCAGATCGAGCAGTTGCTGGCGGCGCTGCAGCGGTTCCCGACCAACGCGGAGCTGGTGGGGGGGTGAGCCCACGGGCTTATCGGGCAGGATTATTCACGATCGCCCGATACTTCTGCTGGATAGCCTGAATCTCGTTCAGCAATTCTGACATCGCTTGCTGGAGATGTGGTTTCTTCTGCCCCTGCAGAATGGCGCGGGTCACGGTATCGGCAAGTTCACTATCTGAACACTTTGTGTGTAGCGAATCGGAGATTGTGGTCAGACCAAAATTCATCGACTCAAATGACACTTCTGTGTGCTGCCCGCGTGACTTGGTCGCAGCGAGTTCAACCAACTGGTCTGGCGAGACGACGTACCAGCACCCATGCTTCGGCGCATGAACCACGCAACAGATGTACTTGATCGCTCGAACCTGATTGATCGTCCCGTTCTTACCCG
>CALFMQ010000236.1 GCA_937879825.1 uncultured Phycisphaerales bacterium | reverse complement strand
AGACCGTCACCACCAAGATCCTCGACGCCGATGCGGACTCCATCCGCGAGTTCCTCAACCACCTCTCCGAGCAGAACTACTCCGCGGCGACCATGGCGCGCAAGATCGCCACGCTCCGCTCGTTCTACAAATGGGCGCACAAGCGCGGCACTGTGCCGACCAATCCGATGACACTCATCCGCACGCCGCGCCAGTCCAAGCGCCTCCCCAAGGCGATCACCGTCGAGCAGGTCGAGATGCTCCTCTCGGCCCCGAGCGACACCGATGTCCTGGGCGCCCGCGACCGCGCGATGCTCGAGACGCTCTACTCCACCGGTATCCGCGTCTCCGAACTCGTTGATCTCAACTTCGACGACCTCGACGAGGCCGGCGAAGCCCTCCGCATCCGCGGCAAGGGCAAGAAGGAGCGCCTCGTCCCGCTCGGGTCCCACGCGATGCGCGCCATCCGCGCCTACCGCGACCTGCTCGTGCAGGACGACCGCTACTCCGGCGCTTGGGCCTCCGATCGCAAGGAGCGCCCGCTCTTCGTGAATAAGCACGGCGGGCGCCTCTCGTCGCGCTCTGTCCGGCGCAAACTCGATAAGTACCTGCGCCTCGTCGGGCTCGATCCCTCGATCTCGCCCCACACGCTGCGCCACTCCTTCGCGACGCATTTGCTCGACAACGGCGCGGACCTGCGCTCGGTGCAGGAACTGCTGGGCCACCAGTCGCTCTCGACGACCCAGACCTACACGCACCTCACGAGCCAGCGTCTCCGCGACGCCTACGACGGCGCCCACCCCCGCGCCAATACGGCGTAAGCCCCCACCAACACGACTGCGAGCAGTAGAAAGGCCCCGTCAAATCGACGGGGCCTTTGTCATTTGCCGCGAGCCAAGCGTTCAAGTCGCAGATGTTCGTGAACGTCGTCGATATCCCCATCAATCACGGCACGCCACGAAGTCTCGATCGTCCAGATCGCATCTTCACGCCACGACAGCGTGGCAGGAGCGCTACGGAGCATCTCAATGACCTCAAGTATGGCGAAGACCAAGCCCCGCGGGATTCCATCAAACTTGCCGTCGACATGCTCCGAAGGCGTGTCTCCGTTCAGAACCCGGTTTACTGCTTCAAGCACCTCGATGATGTCGCGAACACAGATTTGAACGACTGCTGGCGCCAGTCTCTTGGCGACACACTCCGAGATTCGTTCGCAATCACGCTGTGTACATCGCTTGGCAACGCCGGTCTCAATGCCGGCGTGCCAAAGCAGATGCGCGATAGCTTGATCGATAGTGAGGCTCACGCCAGATCGGGGAACATCTTCTTCACGACGCCCACGAGATCCTTCACATGGCTCACAGACTCGTCCATGAGCTTCTTCTCGCTGGCGTCGAGTTCGACCTCGATCACCTTCTCCATGCCGCCCTTGCCCAGGACGCACGGCACGCCGACGAACCCGCCGCCGACGCCGTACTCGCTCTGGCACCACGCGGCGCAGGGGATGATCCGCTTCTTGTCCTTGATGATGGCCTCGGCCATCTGCACCGAGCCCGATGCCGGCGCGTAGTACGCGCTGGTCCCCATGAGCTTGACGATCTCGCCGCCGCCGACCTTGGCGCGCTCCACGCACGAGTCGATCACTTCCTTCGGGAGCAACTGCGACACCGGGATGCCGTGCACGCTCGTGTAGCGTGGCAGCGGCACCATGTCGTCGCCGTGCCCGCCGAGCAGCAGCGCCGAGACATCCTCGATCGAGCAACCGATCTTGCCGGCGATGAAGGTACGGAACCGCGCCACATCGAGCGCGCCGGCCTGTCCCAGAATCTGATTCGTCGGGAAGCCCGTCGCCTTCCACGCGGTGTACACCATCGCGTCCAGCGGGTTCGACACGATGATGACGATCGCCTTGGGCGCGTGCTTCTTGATCTGCTCGCTCACGCTCCGCACGATCTTGACATTCGTCTCGATCAGGTCATCTCGACTCATGCCCGGCTTGCGCGGCAGGCCCGCCGTCACGATCACCACATCCGAGCCCGCGATGTCCGCGTAGTCGCTTGTGCCCGTGATGTTGCAGTCGAATCGCTCGATCGGGCCGCAGCACCAAAGGTCGATCGCCTTGCCCTGCGCCACACCGACCTTGTCGGGGATGTCCAGGAGGACGATGTCGCCCAGTTCCTTGGCCGCCGCCCAATGGGCGCAGGTCGCCCCGACATTGCCGGCACCGATGACCGAGAGTTTCGCGCGTCGCATTCTGCTCGCCTTCCTTCCGTGAGTGGGGTTGTGGTTGAGTTGGGGCGGTGATGGTACCGCATCCGGTCGCGACGGAGGTCTCGCAGGCGGGCTGGCGGGCCCCAAAACGAGAACAGGCCGGCCCCGAG
>CALFMQ010000235.1 GCA_937879825.1 uncultured Phycisphaerales bacterium | reverse complement strand
CGGTGCGAGAAGTGCTGCTGATCGCCCTTGAACGGGCTCTTGCCCTGCAGCACGCGGATCAGCGTCACGCTCGCAAAGTCATACAGCGGCACCGCGAGCACCACGATCGGCATCAACGCCGCGTACCACCCCCCCGCGCCCCCCACCCCCGCACCAATGTGCGCACCGGCATCGGCTGTCGATGGCTCCGGGATGTAGGTCGTCTTGACGGTGAGAAACGCGAGCAGGAAACCGATGACGAGTGAGCCGCCGTCGCCCATGTAGATCGACGCCCGGCGCGCGCCCGGGAACGGGATATTGAACACGAGGAACCCGAGGCATGCGCCCAGCAGCAGCGCGAGGGCCGTGGCGATGAACCATTGCTCGTTCATCCACGCGCCGATCATGAAGCACAGCGCGCACACCGACGCGACGCCCGCGCACAGACCGTCCATGTTGTCCATGAAGTTCATCGCGTTGGTGACCACGACGAACCACAGGACCGTCAGGATGTACGAGCCGCCGGGGACCCCTGTCCATGTGTCGACGATGCGCAGCAATCGAAGTTCGTTGAAGATCGCTGCAAAAACAGCGCAAACGATGCACATTACCAGCAGCTTGGGACCGGCCTTGAGCGCGCGCCGGTCGTCGATGAGCCCCATGACGTGGAGCACGCCCATCGCGCCGAGCAGCGCGACGGCGAGCGTCGTCACCGACCGAATCCCCTCGAGATGGGGCACGACCGCGGGGAACATCTTGGCGATGCCCGTGTGATCGGGGAGATGCGCGACGACGATCGCAAAGAGAAGCGGGAGCGCGATGGCCGCGAAGATCGCGATACCTCCGGTGTTGGGGACCCTGCCCGTGGATGCCTTGAGATGTCCGGCCGCGCCGGGCGTGTCCATGAATCCGAGGCGCACCGAGAGGATGCGCGCCAGCGCCGTCCCGATCAGGGCGATGAGAAACGAGGCGCCGAGTGCCGCGAGGATGACGGTCGTCACAGTGGCGCACGATACCGCGCGCCATGGCGCATGAGAAAGGCCGCGGGTTGAATGCCCGCGGCCTTGAAATCTACGAACTCGATCCTCTTACTGCTTGCCGGGCCAGTCGCCGGTGAGATTGATCTTCAGATTCTTGACCGCGAAGGCGAACATGTCGGCCCACTCCTCGATCTGCTTGGCGGTGGGCTTGCCGCCGCCGTGCCCGGCGCTGGTCTCGATGCGGATGAGCACCGGCGCATCGCCCGCCTGCGACTCCTGCAACGCAGCGGCGAACTTGAAGGAGTGGCCGGGCACGACGCGGTCGTCGGTGTCGGCGGTCGTCACCATCGTCGCGGGGTACTGCACGCCCTTGCCCGCCTGGCGGACCAGCTGGTGATAGGGCGAGTAGGCGTTGAGCGCATCGAACTCGGCCTTATCGAGCTCGGCGTTGCCGTAGTCATCGACCCAGTAGCGCCCGGCGGTCCAGGTGTGGAACTTGAGCATGTCCATCACGCCTACGCCGGGGAACGCGGCGCCGAAGAGGTCGGGGCGCTGCGTCATCACCGCGCCGACGAGCAGCCCGCCGTTGGAGCGCCCGTGGATCGCGAGCTTGGGCGTGGAGGTGTACCCGTTGTCGATGAGCCACTCGGCGGCCCCGATGAAGTCATCGAAGACATTCTGCTTCTTGGTCTTGATGCCGGCCTTGTGCCACGACTCGCCGTACTCGCCGCCGCCGCGGATGTTGGCGACGGCCCAGACGCCTCCCATCTCCATCCACGCGGCGATCGCGGGCGAGAACCCGGGGGTGATGGGGATATCGAACCCGCCGTAGCCGTAGAGCATGGTGGGCGTGTTGGGCGACTTCTTGAGCCCCTTCTTGTGCGCGAGGAACATGGGGACGCGCGTGCCGTCCTTGCTCTCGTAGAAGACCTGCTCGACGGTGTAGTCGTCGGCCTTGAAGTCGACCGCGGCGCGCCGGAAGAGCGTGCTCTCGCCGGTGATCATGTCGTAGCGGTAGATGGAGGGCGGCGTGTTGTAGGACGAGAAGGAGTAGAAGGTCTCGGTGTCGGAGCGCTTGCCGCCGAAGCCGCCACCCGAGCCGAGCCCGGGGAACTCGACATCGCGGACATGCGTGCCGTCGGTGCGGAACATGCGCACATACGAGACGGCGTCCTTGAGGTACGACGCGACGAACATGTTGCCCGTGAGCCCGACGCCCTGGAGCGCCTCGGGCGCCTCGGCGATGACCTGGCGCACGGAGGCGGGGCCCTTGGTGATATCCATCGACACGACGCGCCGGTTGGGCGCGTGGAGCGTGGTCTGGAAGTAGAAGGTGGTGCCGTCGTTGCCGATCACGCCCCATTCGTGATCGAAGTTGTCGATAAGGGTGATGGGCAGGCCGTAGGGCTCGTCGAGATCCTTGATGAAGAGCATGTTGCGGCTGTCGGTGCCCTTGTACACCGAGATCACGAGGTAACGCCCGTCCTCCGTGACGCTCGACCCGAAGCCCCACTCGGGATGATCGGGGCGCTCGAAGACCAGCACATCCTCGGACTGATCGGTGCCGAGGCGGTGGTAGTAGACCTTGTTGTTGAGATTCGTCGAGGTGAACAGCTCTTCCTTGGGAACCGCGGGGAAGCGGGAGTAGAAGAAGCCGCGGTTGTCGTGCGTCCATGTCAGGCCGCCGAACTTGGTCCACTCGATGTGATCGGTGGTGTCGTTGCCCGTGTGGAGGTCCTTGATGAACCACTCTGTCCAGTCGGAGCCGGAGACGGCCTTGGCGTAGGCGAGGTAGCGCCCGTCCTCTGAGAAGGAAAGACCCGAGAGCGCCGCGGTGCCGTCGGCCTTCCACGCGTTGGGATCGATCACGACGCGCGGCTCGCCGTCGAGCGTGTCGACGGCGTAGAGCACGGACTGATTCTGCAGGCCGTCGTTGCGGTAGTAGTAATAGGTGCCCGCGACCTTGAAGGGCGAGGAGAAGCGCTCGTAGTTCCAGAGGTCGGTGAGGCGGTCCTTGATCTCGTTGCGCTCGCCGATGGACTCGAGGTACGAGAAGGTGACGGCGTTCTCCGCGTCGACCCACTCCTTCACCTCGGTGGACTCGCGGACGTCGGTCTCGAGCCACTGATAGGGATCGGAGACCTGCGTGCCGTGGTAGACATCGATGCGGTCGACCTTGCGCGTCTGGGGGTAGTCGAGGTCGGCGGCGAACGTTGCTGCGGTGATCGCGGAGATCGCGGCGATCGGCAGTGCGTAGCGGAACGGGATGCTCACGGGGGGGTTCCTCCGGTGTTCCATGGGTGTTTACGAGCGATGCAGCGCATGGTACCGGGAGGGCGGGCAGATGTTGCCGCGATCACCGGTGACTAAACAGCCCATCCCCTACCCCTCCCGCGAGCGGGAGGGGATTCAATCAACCCCCTCCGTCACACTCCGTGTGACACCTCCCCCGCCGGCGGCGGGGGAGGAAGCAACTACTGCACCAGCCCCTGGGTGAGGCGCATGAAGGCGGTTTCGAGGTTCACGGGTTCTTCGGTGAAGCGGACGATGCGGAAGCCAGCATTGATGAGTCGGCTGGGGATGTCGCTCGGGTCGGTGGC
>CALFMQ010000234.1 GCA_937879825.1 uncultured Phycisphaerales bacterium | reverse complement strand
GCCGCCAAGCCCAAGAATCGCCATCGCGCCGGGGGCCGGGACGACGCTGATCGTGAACTGGTCGAAGATCATCCCGGCGAGCTGGTTGCCGGCGTCCTCAAGACCCCAGTTGAACACAGTCAGCCCGTCGAAGGTGTAGGTGCCAGCCGCATCCACGATGTCGAGTGAGCTGAGCGGATCGTTGCCGTAGGTCGCGCTGAAGAGGACCTTGAGGTAAGGATCGATCAGGCCCGCGTTGTCGATCGTCGCGCCGTTCGGGAACCCATCGACCGATGAGCCGATGAAGAACCCATCGACGGCCGGGTCGTTGTCGCGGAGCACGAAGAGGGGCGTCTCGCCCGCCGGGAAGGGGTTCGGCATGCCGACGCTGATGCCGTCGAGCGTGAGGATGAAGGAGTCCTGGATGATGTTGTAGCCGCGCGTCGGGAAGAGCGCGCTGTCGACGAAGTCGTTGGAGTCGAGCATGAACGACATCGACGCGGGGCCGGAGTTGACCCCATTGAGCACGCCCGAGCGAACGCGACCGAAGTCCCACTCGCCCGTGACCTCAACCAGTACCTGATCCGCAGCCGCGACGCCCGAGAGGGCGGCAGCGCACAGCAACATCATCGCAGATTTCCGCATCGCATGAACTCCAGATATGTGTCGCGTGCACGGGCCGCACCGCCAACGCGCGGCGGTCAACGCTGCCCTGCTCGCAACTCAAACCTACTCCCATAATCCGCGATGACCACCAAATCGCAGCGAAGGAAGCCGAAATGTGCGCGAAGCGGGGATCTACCCATCGATCATCCGCCAAGCAGATCCCACACCGATTGTCACACGCTGTCACAATGTCACAGTGTGACACCGCGCGTGGGGCTCCCAGTCGCGCCCTGAACATGAAGACGCCCCGACGACAGAACGTCGCCGGGGCCCGTGTGCGTGCTCGATCGTCGCTCGCTCAGGCGCGCCGGCGGCGTGTCGCCATCAGCCCGCCGAGGCCGAGCGCCGCGATCGAGCCCGGTGTTGGGACGGGGACGAGGAACCCGCGGATCTCACCGCCGGGGAACGCGGTGGTGTGGAAGTTGAGGTAGGCCTTGCCTTCTTCAGCGGCAAGAAGAAGGCGGTTGAGCGCGCCCGAGATCGTGCCGCCGCTGGCGGTGACGAACGCGGGGTTGTACGACGACGCGAGGGTCATGTCGTAGGTCTCGTCCATGCTTCCGGAGCTCACGCCGAGCGGGAAGCCGGGGAAGGAGGGGAGCGTGGTCGCGACGCCGGCGGTGCCGGTGAAGGCGGTGGCGGTCGGGCCGTGAATGTGGGCCGCGGTGGTCGTGCCAATCAGCCCGCTGAAGCTCGCCTCAACCCGCATCGTGACGAGGTCGAGATCGAAGGTGATGGTCGCGGAGCCGATGCCGGGAGAGGCATTCGGCGGAGCCTCGCTCGGACCGTCGAGATGGACCATATAGATGACCTCGTGCGCGCTTGCCATGCCGGCGAACGACGTCAACGCCGCGGCCAGCGCCGCCCTACGTGCGATACCCATGGGAACCTCCAGTTGACTTCCACGCGCGGTGCGCGTGCCCGCATCTTCGTTCGGCGTGCTGCCCCCTCTGCGGGGCGAGCGCCGGGTGCGAGCGACCCGGCGGCACGTCGGTTGCGACCACATCGGTCCGCAACATCTCATGTCGGATGTCGTCCGACTCATGGCAACGAATCCGAATCAGGCGCGGATTCAAACGCGGCTCAAGTTAGCGCAACGACGCGTGCGCGAAATCAACGCAAATGCATCGCGCATTCCACCATTTTGTTTGCATTCTTTGGATTCTGCGCCGCGCTCC
>CALFMQ010000233.1 GCA_937879825.1 uncultured Phycisphaerales bacterium | reverse complement strand
CGCATACATCTCGCGCAGTCGGCTCATCATGCACCCCCCGCGTTGCGCGCGTGCTCACGCAATCGGTTCACTTCATCCCGCAGCCGCGTGCGCTCTTCTTCGGTCGCCGCCGCCGAGGCGGCCCGGCTCCGCTTGGCGACCTCGCGCATCGCATCGAGCTTCGTCATCGCCTCGATCTCCGCGTCCGTCAGCGCCGCGGGAACCTCAACCGTCTCCGCCCGATCCGTCGCCTCACCCGTGAAGGTCGGCCCGCCCGATCGCTCCCGCGTCCGCGAACGCGATGACGACCCGCCGCTATCACCATCGCCGTCGTCCCCCGATGCAACCGCGCCGCCCGAGCCGCCCGTGTACCCACGGGCACGCTCGCCGTACAGCCGCACCGCCAGCGTGTCATCCGAGAAGTCCTCGATCCCACGCGCCGCCGCGAACGGCCGCAGCACCTCCGCCTCGATGCGGTACTCCAACTTCCCGCTCTCCGTCGATCGCGTCTGCATCAGCTGCGCATTGGTGAACACGCCCGAGTCGTTGAGCGTCGCCACCGCCTTGTTGGCAAGTTCCAGAGACTTCGCCTCGCCGCGCACCTGCACCCGCGTCCCGCGATCCATCGTGATCGACTCGACCTCCATCCCCACGCCCAGCGCGCCCCCCAGGTCACTGAGCAACTTCGTCATCGGCCACCGGCGCTTCACCAGCTCATCCAGGAACGCCGACCGAAGATCCAGCTCCGACGCCGACTCCCGCCCCTCCAACTGCCGATCGATCGACGCGAGCTTCCCGTTGAGCACCGCAACCCGCACGGCGTTCATCCCGATCGGCAGCACTAGCGCCAGCAGCAGCGCCCCGACCGCGGCACCGATCGCGTGCGCAGGATCGGACAACCAATCGAGGCCCCGCGCAACCGCCGACCTCCGCTCCCGCCGCGCCTCACTCGCCAGCGAGTACAGCCCCATCGCCGACGCGTCCGCGCGTCCCGCGCCCAGCGCGGCGCCCAGCGCCACGCCGTACTCATCGAGCCATCGATCACCCCGCGCCGCCGCAGAGAACTCTTCGAGTAGCGCCCGCCGCGACTCCGCGCTCAGGCACACGCTCGCCGGCTCACGAACCTCCCCCGAAAGATCGAACCACGACCCCAGCGAGCCGCGCGTCTCGTCAACCGCGTGATCCACGATCGAACGCCACGCCTCCGGCTCCGCGTCGTGCTCGCGCATCGTCCGCGCGACCGACGAAGAACCGTTGACCGCGAACACCGCGATCGATCCGCCCGCCCGGTCCGCGTACAGCGCCTGACCCGAAGCACCATCCGACAAAAGCGCCGACAAAGCCACGATCTCGCTCGTCCAGCGCTCCCTGGCCGCGTCGACCACCGGCTCCTCGCTCTCGCCGATCCATGCCAGGATCAGCCCGTTCCGGCGCCCCGGGCCCGCCGATCCGCCCACAACACCCGCGCCGCGCCTGTGCGCCGGCGCCGCGCCGGGCAACTGCGCCTCCGCCAGCAACGCCGCAGCATTGGCCATCTCCGCCGCCGAACCCGTCGGAATCTCAACCAGTCGGCACACCGTCCGCGCCGCCGGCGCGACCCGTATCAGCCGCTCGATCTTGTGACGCGACACCGCCGCTCGCGCCGCCGCGACATCGCCGAAGCCGATCGACTCCGCGTGCACGACCCGCCGCCGACCGTTCTCCTGATCGACAACGACGAAGCGCCACTTGTCGCCCTGCCGGTGCAGCGCGCCAACACGCGATTTCGCACCCGCTTCACCCGCCCGTGTTGTCCCAGAAAGTCTGCTCATCACCGGACCACATACTCCGAGATGACCACCGGAAGGTGATCCGCCTGAATCGTCACCACGATCTCGACCTCGATCCCCGTCGCCTCGTCCATTCCCCGGCACGAAACGCGGTACGCGTTGCTCTGCACATCGATGTACTGCGCCAGAAACGCCGTCTGCTGCGCACCGACGATCTCCGCGAGATCCATGATATTCGCAAACCCGTTCGCACGACTCTGCCGCGCCGTCCACAACAGGTCCGCCAGCGCCGATCCCTGCAGGTCGCCGAACACCTCCAGGTAATCAAGCGTCTGCCGCCGGCATGTATTGATGTTCACCCGCCCCGGGATCGGCCCGTCGCTCTCGATGATCATCGTCGTGTTGTCAAGCAGATCGATCAGTTGCTCGTTCTCCAGGTTCGTCACCGCCTGCGCCGCCCGCCCGAGCACCCCGTCCTGCTGCGCGATCTGGCGCAAGGGCGTCTGGATGAAGTCCGTCATCGCCGCCTCGCCCGCCTGCGCGTGCGCCAGAATCGCCTGCGCCTGGATCGGCGTCAGCCCCTCCACAGCCGCGATCAACTGCTCGCTCGACGCCTCCGGCAACGAGACCATCGCCTCGCCGCGCGGGTTCAACCGGTTGTCAATGCTCCGCGTCGTCAGCCACTCGCTCCAGCCCGCATCCAATGTCCCGTCCGCATCATCCGGAGGCCATGACAAATCCCCGTCGTCCTCGTTCGGGTCGAGCCGACCGTTCAGGTTCCAGTCCTCGCCCCGAACGAACTCTGGCTCGACGCCCGCAACCAACTCCAGCTCCCCCAGCGTCCGCATCCACGCGTTCCGCGGCTCATAGGGCGACAACAACTGCGAGTAGAACCCCGCCTCCGCACCCAACTCCCGAACATCGTCGTCCGGATCCGTCCAGTCCAGAATCGCGTCCGCGACATCCTCCGTCATATTCGGGAGCAACATCAGGTCCTCGACCGTCATCCGATTGATGTTGATCTTCGCGTGCGCATCCTCAGCGCCCTCACGATTCTCAGTCCCGAACGCGTGCTCGATCAACCACGAAGCACCCGAAAGTGTCCCCGACGCAACCTCCGCCATGTCGTCAATGCGTGTGTACGCCGACCCGCTCGGCTCGGACTCCAGATCGTTCGCCATCCGCGCGATCGTCGCCTCCAGCCCCGCGCGTGCGGCCCAGGTCGCACGCACACGCGCCACCGCCTCGCGGCCGCCCATCGCCTGCCGATACGCGCTCGATTGCAACGACACCAGAATCAGCGTCGCCGATCCTAGCGCCATCAGCACCAGCACCAGCGCAAACCCGCGCCGATCCGCCGCCAACCGTGCGCCACGGGTCACGACGCACCCCCCGCGTCAACCGGTCCCTGCTCGCTCTCGACGGCCGTGGCGTAGGGGGGCGGCGTCCGGTCCAGCGCGATCACGCGCCGCGTGTCCGCCGTATACCGCCCGGTCTCGTCCCGCGCCCGCAGATCAATCCGAATCGCGTGCGGAAAGCCATCCTGATCGGAGTTCCAACTCGAATACCAACCCTCGCCGTCGAACGCCGAAATGGATAACTCGACGACGCCGTCGCCGACAGCCGTGGCCACACCCCCCGAGTCGAACCATTCATCCGGCACCGGGTCCATCCGCCTCCACAACGAGAACGCATTGCCCCGCGTCACGCCGTTCTCGTCACGCTCAACGCGACCCACCACCCGGTATTGCACCTCGTACTCGCCGCTCTCGGGCTCATTCGTCGCCGATCGAACCCGCCGATCGCTCCTGGAAAAGAGCAGAATCTCATCCCGCGCCGAGCCGTCCACCGTCAGATCCGTAATAAAGACCTGCGCATCGAACATGTCCCCCGACCGAATCGCGTTGGCGATGTCCCGCGCCATCACACCCGCCGCCGTCTCCGCCCGCGAACGCGCCTGCTGCCTCGCATGCGACCGTGTCCGCGCATCCATCGACTGGCTCAGCGCGATCACGCACCCGCCCGCGACCGCGGCCGTAATGATCACCGCCACCATCAACTCGATGAGTGT
>CALFMQ010000232.1 GCA_937879825.1 uncultured Phycisphaerales bacterium | reverse complement strand
CTTGCCCGGGGCACTCGGGCACGAAGCGAGCGCGGCGGAGGACAGTTTCAAGGAGTGGGAGGGAGTCGACGGGGGGGCGGGGAGTCGACTGTTAGACTGCCCGCACTACACCCGTCCTCGGGTGTGGGAAGGGATGGAGGTCCCCGAGGTCTTGGTCGGCGGCGACCACGGCAAGGTGGACCGGTGGCGGATGGAACAGATGATTGCGCGGACGCGGGCGAGACGCCCCGATCTGCTGAACGAGACGAACGACGAAGAGAAGCGAGACGAGCCATGTCAACGCAACTGCTGATTGAGTCCCTGAACGCTGAGGCCCTGAAGAACGACATCCCGAAGATGGATGTCGGCGACACGATTAATGTGCACTGCCGCATCGTTGAGGGCGACAAGGAGCGCATCCAGGTTTTCCAGGGTGTGCTGATGTCGCGGAAGGGTCGGGGGATCAACGAGATGATCCGCGTGCGGCGGATCGTGAACGACGAGGGCGTGGAGCGGGTGTTCCCGATCAACTCGCCTCGGATCGCGAAGTTCGAGGTCGTGCGTCGCGCCGATGCGCGTCGTGCGAAGCTGTACTTCTTGCGTGACCGCAAGGGCCGCAGCCGCCGTTTGCGGGACCGCCGCCGTGGCATGGAGCATGTCAAGGGCGAGACGACCGTTCAGCAGTAGAGCGAGCGGTTGGAGTCAAGAAATCTATGACACCCTGCGCTGGGAAGCGCGGGGTGTTTTGCTATTCGCGGGTTCCGAGCAGTTTCCGTAGGCCGGATGCAATGCGGCGAGCCGTATCAGCATTCGCATAGACTCGACCGACGCCACCGAGCGCATCTGCGAGTTCCCTTTCAGTGATATTGAAGAACTGAGCGAATGCGTCGGTGGCGATCCAAAGGCCAAGCGTACCCTCGTGAATGTGCTCTGGTCGATCAATCGGCACATAGATCAGGCAGTAGGAACGGTTCTGCGGAGGTGCAATCTTGAAGCTCTTGGGATGTGGTTGGGCATACAGCCCCACTTCTACGCTGGCCTCGTAGATCGGGCGCACAATGTCTCCCAATCCGAGCCGATCTGCCTTTGCCAGAAGTTCGTCGGCAACAGGCGCGGGGCGCCGTCCGGTTGTGCTGCTGCTATTGAGCCGTGGTGTATCCGCTTGCTCGTGTATCTCGCGCGCCAATATTGCACCACCCGCGCCATCGGAGAACACGGAGAAGGTGACAACACGAATTGCGAGTTCGGCGCGATCCGACAGATAGCTGACCATCCGGTCAAGATGCGCGTCGACGCCGGTTCCGACCAGGTAAATGACGACACCCAATCCATCGTCATTTTCATCCAGTGATGTGCCTCGCTCATGCAGCAACTCGTCAAGCGATTTGGAAGACTTCTGTTGCAAGTATCCGGAGCAGCACCTTCGAAGGTCATCCGCGCTCATTCGTTCGAGAGACGATGCGTAGTCGATCGCTTGAACAACTACATCTCGGCGGAGGCGATCCCTCTTTATCTCGATGAGAACAAACCTTCCTTGTTGATCGACGGCAAGTAGATCGAGCGGTCCGCTATCTAATCGGATTTGGCGTCCGATGATGGTAAGGCCGTGTTCCAATAGCGAAGGATCGTGCTCGATCCACGTCTCAAGATCGCGCTCCAGTCCTATCTCGGAAGGAGTGATTCGGCTCGGTGCTTGGTTGCTGACACGCCACAAGCCGATTCCGCTCATTTGGGAACTCCATCGCAATAGGCCTCGTTGAATGTCCAAGATACAGCATGGGCCCTCGCTTGCGCTTCGGGCTCGTATGTCCGTCGGCACTGGACATGGCTCACTCGACTTCGTCGAGATGAGCCATGGCACCCGCCCCCCCGTCCCCGTTGTCACGCCC
>CALFMQ010000231.1 GCA_937879825.1 uncultured Phycisphaerales bacterium | reverse complement strand
CCCGAGGCGCACGACGCGAGCGTCGCACCGGCGACGAGCAACAACCAGATCATCGAAGCGCGGAAGTGACTCATGGCGGCATATTCATCGGCATTCATGCGTCGTTGCCCCGAATGAAACAGGCCCGACTCGCGGGGAGCCGGGCCTGTGTTCGGATCAGTGTCTCAAACCGAGAGTCCGTTTACATCGAGCTCAGCGCCGCCTTGTACTCTTCGAGCGCGGGCATGAGTTGCTCCTTGTCTTCAGCCGGAGCGATGTCCACCGCCTTGGTCTGCAGCTGGATCGCCTTCTTGATGTCGCCCTTATTGAACACCACGCGGGCCAGCGTGTCGATGATCGACGCGTCCTCCCACTTGGTCAGCTCGCAGGCCCGCTCGGCGGCCTCCATCGCGAGGCCCAGGTCCATGTCCGCAATGTCATTGCCCGCGTCGGGATCAACAATGCCCCACGCGATCGAGTTCAGGCCCTGGGCGTCCTTGGCAAACTGCCCGCGGATGAGTTCCTTGCCGTAGGCCGACGCCGCACCCGCGTCGATGTGGTTGAGCGCCTGATAGCGGAGCATCGCCAGATTGGAGAACTTCTTGGCGTCCAGCGACATCAGCTTCTCGGAGATGTCGGCGATCTTGGACCAGTCCTGCGCGCGGTACGCCGTGTTGAGCTGATCCATCAGCGGCTTGGCCTTCGCCTCGAGCGCCTTCTTCTTGGCGTCGTAAGCGAGCGCATCGAACTTGCCCTCGTGCACCAACTCGACAACCTCATCGAGGCCGTCCATCGGGTGCCCGATCCACGCGATCTTGCCCTCCTGATCGATCACCATCGCCGTGGGGATGCCGTTCTGGCCCGATGCCTTCATGTAGGCATCGGCGGTCTTGCCCTCAACGTCCGCAGCGATGCGATACGCCATGTCGTCGCCTCTGGCTTCAACAAAGTCCTTGGTCGGGGTCATGCGGTCGTTGGGCCAGATCGCCACGCCGATGATGTTGACGCCCTTGTCCTTGTACTCGTTGTGCATCTCGTTGATGTGCGGGATCGACGCGACGCACGGGCCGCACCACGTCGCCCAGAAATCGAGCACATACACCTGCCCGGACTCGAACTCCGTCACCTTGTCGCCCTGAATCCAGGTCACGTCCGTCAGCGCGGGCGCCTTGTCACCGACGCCCAGCTTCTTCTTGACTTGTTCCTTGATCGTGTCTTCCCTGTTATCCATCTGCGCCATCGCAGGGGTCGCGGTCATCGCAAGCGCAGCCAGAACCGCAGCGGTCAGTTGCATTTTCATCCTGAGTGTCCTCCGTGGGGTGTGAGCCAACGAGATGGCCCCGGAAACCGCCGGGCACATGCCCGAAGCGGCGGTGGGGAATAGGGGGCGCAGCATCGCCATCCGGCTGATCTGGCCCGCGCCATTTTATTACAAATGAAACCCCGGCAGGATCCGCCGTATTTCACCCGTCCCGGTCGCTATCCGTTCGGGCATCGCCCCGTACGCCCGCGTCGACCCCGACCCGGCGGTTCAGTTCCTGCTTCACCCATCGCGAGAAAACCCTGTAAACAATCAGGAAAACCACGGCCGCAACCGCCACACCCACGATCGCGACCCACTTCCCCCCGGTGGACTTCGCCTTCTGGATCTCCCCCGCCTGGTTGCCCAGCCACACCGCGAAAATCGTCCGCGGCGCGATGCCCACGGCCGTCCCGATCACATAAGGCAGCAATCGCACCCGCGTCGCCGACATCGCCAGGTTCGTCAGCGCAAAGGGCGAGTTGGGCGGGATGCGAATCAACCCCACCGCCATCGTCTCCTGCGCCAGCCCCCGATCCACGATCGCGCGACGGATCAGCGCCGCACGCGGGTGGTGCTCGATCTGCGCCATCACACGCTTGCGCGCCAGGATCGTGCCCCAGAAGTACCCCACCAGCGCACCGAGCGTCACGCCGATCATCGCCGCCGCCGACCCCTCCGCCATCCCGAAGTACACGCCGCACGCAATCGACAGCGCATAGGTGGGAAGTACCGCGGAGCCGGTGGCTATGGCGAAGACAAGCCCGGACACGATGACTGCCGCACCGCCCAGACTACTGATCCAATTTTCGACCGCTCCCGAGCGGAATAAAGCGCTCTTGATGATGATGAAGAATCCGAGTGGGCCCGGCAGAATCGCGCTAAGCAGAATCAGCGCCGTCACGAATGGCCCCACACCCTTCGCCTGCTCCAGCAGAATCTGCCCGAGCGGCTTCTCGACCGGTTCTCCCGGATGAGACTCGGGTTGCGAGGCGGGTTGATCGTCTGGGGCGTTCACGCGCACAGGGTAACGCCTCAGCCCATCACTTGGCCTTCCGCGCCGCAACGAACATCAGTTGGCCGCCCAGATCGCGCCGCGCCGCCAGCCGGAACCAGTGCCGATTGAGCGCGAGCCGCACGCGGAACATCGGGAGCCGCCCGCCCATCTCCGTCGAGAGCGTCTCTTCGAGATCAAAGCAATCCTTCGGGTCCGCCTTGCCCTTGAGTTTGTGTTTCCAACTCTGGGCGATCAGTTCCCAGGGCGTGAACGAGCACCGGCCCGTCACCTCCAGCCCGCCCGC
>CALFMQ010000230.1 GCA_937879825.1 uncultured Phycisphaerales bacterium | reverse complement strand
CGCCCACATCCGACGCCACATCGCGCTCGCCGAGGATTTCGAACAACTCATCCGCGCCGATGACCGCTTCGAACTCTTCGAGCCGCGCTCGCTCGCGCTCGTCTGCTTCGCCCACCGCGACGGCGATCACACCACCCGCGCGCTCCTCGAACGGGTCAACGCCTCCCGACGCGCCTTCCTCACGCACACCGTCGTCCCGTTCCGCGGCCGGCAGCGATACCTCATCCGCGTCGCCATCGGTTCAATGAACACACAACAGCACAACATCAACGCGCTTTGGAAACTCATCTCAGAGTCGGTCTGACAATCCCCTCCCCCTGGGAGGGGTAGGGGGGGGTAAGGGATGGGGAATCAGAAGCCCCTCACCACCGCGCCCGCCACGAGCACGCCCACAACACCCATCCCGATCACCAACTTCACCCCGATCGCCACCAGGCGACCCGCAGCCGCGGCGCTCCCCACTTTCACCAACTCCCCGCGCGTCTCCGCCTCATCAACATGACCGATCATCGCGCCCGCGCCCGATCCGATCGCGGCACCCGCGATCGAACCGATCACCGGAATCGGAATCACAAAGGTCCCCACGATCGCCCCAAGGATCGCGCCGATCACCGCGCCCCACGCAGCGCGCTTCCCGCCACCGCCCACCTTCGCGCCCACAGCCCCCGCCCCGAACTCGACCGCCTCCGCAGCCAACACCAGCGCCGCCGCGATCCCGATCGACCACGCGCTGAACAGCGACGTCTCAGGCGTCGATACCTCCCACACAATCGCCATCAAAAGCGTGAGCCATGTGCCCGGCACGCCCACAAGCGCCAGCGCAACAAACACCACCCCCGCAAGCAGTATCGATACGCCGGCGATCCACTCGATCATCATCACATCTTCTTCGGAATCGGTCCGTCCCGCTTACATCGCCGGCAGGTCCGCCGACGACATCACATCCGCGTCGCCGACCGCGTCGCCGCCGCCGCCGGAGTCCTTCGGCTCATCCTCAGAACCGTCGTATCCGGGGCTCCGACGCCACATATCCAGCACCCACTCCTCGAGCGGCACATACCGGTACAGGTCCAGTTTCAACTCGTCCGGGCGCCCCTCAACCTTCAGGAACGCGTAGTACTTGTCCCACTTCCGCTTATCGAGCAGCTGCAGCTGAGAGGCGCTGATCGACTCACCGCCGGGCAATGTCAGCGTGCCCGTCGCCGGCTCGTACCGGTACTTCGTCATCACGACGCGCACCAACATCCAGAACACCCAGATCGAAACAAGCCCGCAGAACAGCAGGAACAGATACTGCGACGGAATATCCAGCTCGCTCAGCGGCTTGGGCTGCGGCTTGCCCGACAATCCCGTCCTCAGATCCTCGAGCGTCCGCCGCGGATCAGGAAACACCGTGTCCGACGCCGCCCCGGGGTTCGCGGCGTTCGCCGCCTCGATCCGCGAAAGCGACTCCACGCGCGAGAGCGAGGTCAGCCACGCGAGCCGCGCCTTCTCCACCGCGGTCATATCCTTCTCGTCCTTGGCGCTCAGCGCGTCAAGACTCTTCTTCGGTTCCGACACCGAAGCCGTAAACAACTGCGTCGATTGCTGCGCCTGCTCCAGGTACTGCCACAACTTCACCTGCGCATCAGCACGCCCGCGGTTGGGGTAGATCACCAGCGCATCCAGCGCGAACCAGCCGCTCAGCGCCAGCCCGACGATCAAGAAGATCATCGTCTTCACCATCCAGCGCGGATTCGTCCGTGTCGTCATCGCGCCCTGTTCGCTCTGCTCGCTCATCGTCACCCCAGCAGTTCAGTTCGAGGTTATTGAACCCGAGATCGGTCTCATCGGCCGAATCGATCCCCGCGCTGAGGACCCATCGCCTCCGTCCGCTCGATCGCAGCGCCCCACCACCGCTCGCACCGCGCCGCCCCGCCCCGTCGCGCCAGGACCCGCGCGAATCCCCCCTCCGAAACCAGCCGGGTCGGGATCCTGGGCCAACGCGCCCCGCCCTCGCACAAGGCCGCCGTCAACCAGGCGCTGTGCTCCCGCCGAGCCCGCGCGCCCGCCTCCTCCATCACCCCACGCCGACTCAAAAAACGCCCGAGCATCATCGATTCCTCGAAAAGGAGCCCGATCCCAGCCGATCCGAGTATACCCCTGTTCGGGTATCCAGATTCTCCCACCGATCCCGTCACGCCCCCGACCCCAATGTCACGGACTACTGTTGACGGTGGCCGCGCTCCATCCGCGGCCCCCCGCAGGAGGACACAACCATGACACGCAATGGCACACGATCAGCCGCGCGCCGCGCCCTGCTCCTCTCATTCCCCATCGCCGCCGCCGCCCTCTCGGGATGCGCCAACGCGGGCGAGGGCGCCTTCTCCGGCGCCGCTGTCGGCGCGCTCACAGGGCTCACCATCGGCTCAATCTTCGGCGAAGCCGGCACCGGCGCCGCCGTCGGCGCACTGGGCGGCGCCGCGATCGGCGGCGTCATCGGCGATCAGAATCAACGCGCCGATCACCGCGCACAGGGCCGCTACGGAAACTCCGCCTACCAGGGCGGCTACTACCAGCGCTCGTACACACGCGACGGCTACCCCTGCGACTGGTAATCAAATCGCTCTATCACAGCGCACCACGCCGGCGCCGCCGAACCTCCGTCATTCCGGGGTGTCGGCGGCGCTGTCACTCTCATCGCGCCAGCGCCGCGTCAAACCCCCGACGAGCATGCGCCACTCCTCCCGCTTCCACACAACCGCGATCCCGAGATACACCGCAAGCCCAACGGCCACATCCACACCAAGCGATCGAGCGTGCCCGCGCCAATCCCCGCCGCCCCCTTCCCACACCAGCCGCACACCCCAGATCGCCAGCGCCATCACCGCCGCGCTCAACACGCTCGCGCCGATCCCCCGCGCCGTCGCGCGGTCCAGAATCGCGCCGCCATCGCGGAACCGCCGCCCCGCGATCATCATCAACACAACCGATTGCATCATCGCGGTGATCGCCGTCGCAAGCGCCAACCCCGACTCCCGCAGGAACCACATCAGCACGAGGTTGAGCGTGATGTTGCACCCGACCGTCGCCAGACCCATCCGCATCGGCGTCACCGTGTCGCCCTTGGCGTAGAACGCCCGCGTCAACACATGCGTCAACGCGTACGCCCACACCGCCGGCGCAAAGCACGCCAGCGCCATCCCGACCCGCGGCACATCCTCCGCGTCGAACTTCCCGCGCAGGTACACCGCGCCCACCAGGTCATCACGCACCAGCACCAATCCCGCCGCCGCCGGAATCCCAATGAACAAACTCAGCCGCACCCCGCGCCGCAGCACCTGAGCAAAGTCCTCCGCCGATCCCGCGCAACGCGCGAGCAACGGAAAGATCGCCGTGGCGATCGCGATCCCGAACACACCCAGCGGGAACTGATACAAACGCTGCGCGTAATACAACGTCGCCGCCGACCCGTCATCCATCGGAAACGCATACCCCGCGATCGTCGCCCCGACCATCACCGGCCATCCCGCCAGGAGCGCATCGAACAAAGTCGACACCTGCAGCGCCCCCAGCCCGATCGCCGCCGGCCCCATCCGCTTCACCGTGTCCCACGCCCGCCCGCGCGCCTCCCCGAAGCGCCGCGTCCAGTACGCCTCGCGGCGCATCGACCACACGCACCACCCCAGCTGCACAACCCCCGCGCCCACGACCGCAACCGCAACCGCCACCGCCGTCGCGCGCATCGTGGCGTCAAGCACATACGCCCACACCAGCGCCGCGACAATCATGCACACATTCAGCAGCACCGGCGCCGCGGCGTGCGGCACAAACTTCCCGTGCGCCTGCAACATCCCGCCCGCGATCGCCGTCGCGCACACCAATGGCATGTACGGCAGCATGATCATCGTCAGCGTCAGGAAATCACCGCGCCCGTTCGAGCCGCCACCCGCAAACTCAAGCAGCACGAACAGCACCACCTCCGCCACGAGCACGATCGACCCGAGCGTCACCAGCAACATCGCCATCACCACCGACGCGTACCGCCCCGCCTCCCTCCGGTCCGTGTCCGACAACTTCGTGTACTCGGGGATGAACGCCGCCGATAGCGCCCCCTCGCCGAACAGCCGCCGGAACACGTTGGGCACAATCAGCGCCGTCACGAAACTCGACGCGATCCCCGATGTGCCGAGCACCGCGCTGATCACACCGTCGCGAAGCAGCCCAACAACGCGAGACAGCAGCGTGAACAGCGTCACCGTCCACGCGTGCCCCACGAACGACTCGTGCGAACGGCTCATGCCGACGCGTCCGCCCGCGACCGAAGCCGGGCGCACCACGCCGCCGTGATCGCCATCCCGATCCACACGCCAAGCGCGTTGGCCGCAAAGTCATCCGCAGCCGAGTGGCGGTTGAAGTACCGCTGCCCCCACTCATCAATCCCCGCCCACGCCAGCGATATCAGCCCCGACATCGCCACATTCCGCCATTCCCGCCGAGGTGCGATGAACTCCGACGCGTACAGCAGCAGCCCCCACAACCCGAACGCCGGCGCGTGAATCCACAGGTCCGTCCGCTCGACTGGGCCGTGAATCTCCAG
>CALFMQ010000229.1 GCA_937879825.1 uncultured Phycisphaerales bacterium | reverse complement strand
AATGACCCAGAATCCGCGACCCATCCAGGGGAGGCACCGGCAGCAGATTCAGCACCAGCAGCACCAGATTCAGCATGCACCCGAAGTAAAAGAACACCCACAGGTTCTGCCGCATCGGCCCGCCGTCATCCGGCACGAATCGCACTACCAGTGCTGCGCCCACCGCCGTCAGGATCACCAGCACCGCGTTCACCGCCGGCCCCGCCGCCGAAACAACCGCCTCCGCGTGCCGCCCCCGCATCCGCGTCGGATTGATCGGCATCGCCCCCCACGCGATCCCCACGATCGCGAACATCAAAAGACTCATCTGACCCATGTGCACCAACGGGTTCCAGGTCATGTGCCCCAGCTCGATCGGCGTCCGATCCCCGTGCCGGATCGCGGCCCACCCGTGCCCCAACTCGTGCAGACAGATCGAAAAGATCACCCAGAACACCCACGAGATGAGCACCATCCACCCCATCGAGCTCAGAACGTCAGTCACCCACCATCCGCCGCCCATGCATCGACCTCCTCACCTGTTTGGTGCGCGGGTATGGTAGCCCCATGACCGCCATCGCCTACACCGTCACCGCATCTATCCCCGACAAGCACACCCGCGACGACTACATCGCCTGGCTCGAAGACGGCCATCTCGACGCCGTCATCAAGGGCGGCGCCCACTCCGCATCCATCATCAAACTCGATCGCGACGCCGACACCGACCCCTTCCGCGTCGAAACCCGCTACATCTTCGCCACCCGCGCCCGCTTCGACGACTACACCGCCCACCACGCGCCCAAACTCCGCGAAGAAGGCGTGCGCCTCTTCATCCCCCGCGGCGTCTCATTCTCCCGAACCATCGGCGAAGTGGTCTGACGCTGACTTCTATCACGGGTGCCATGGTTCGCCCAACGGGCGAGCCATGTCTGCGAATGCTCAACCGCCAATCGCTGCGAACTCGCTCACAACCCCTCCGCCCCCAACCACCCCTCAATGTCCTCCCACATCCTCGCAGCATCACGCGGGTAGTCATTGTGCCCCGCGTCCTGCTCGATCAGCGTCGCGTCCTTCGCCATCGCCTTCAACTTCCGCGAATGCGACACCGGAATAATCTCATCCCCCGTCCCGTGCAGCAGCAGGATCGGCCCCGCAAACCCCTTCACCACGCGATCATTCCGGAACGGGCTCTTCAACAAGAATCCCGGCACGCCGAACCGCGTCGCCATCCCCGCAGCGCTCGTGAAACTCGACTCCAGGATCATCGCGCTCGGCTCGATCCGCTCCGCCAGCGCGCACATCACCCCGCCGCCGATCGACCGCCCGTGATAGATGAGCCGCGCGCGATCAACCTCCGGCCGCTGCAGCACCATCTCCAGCGCCTTGGCCGTGTCATCCACGATCGCCCCCTGCCCCGGCGACCCATCGCTCCGCCCGTACCCCCGGTACTCAACCATCAACGAACCCACGCCCAGATCCCGGTAGTTCAGCATCCGGTTGATGTGGTCATCGATCAGCTCCGCGTTCCCGTGCGCCATCACCACCAAAGGCCGCGCCTGACCCGTGTCCCCGTCCAGCACGCGCCCCCGCAGGTACCACGCCTCCACCCGCTTCCCCCCGCCGATATCGATCCACATCTGCTCGATGCCGTACGCATCCAGCGACGGCGCATCCGCCACCGGAACAATGTGCCGCGGCCACATCACCCGGTCCTGCATCACGAACAACGCCCCCGCGTACAGCACATACCCCACAACCAGCAGCACCGCCCAACCCATCAGCCGCTGCCTCCAGTTCCGACTCCGTCGCGCCTCGCTTCGTGCCATGGCGGACCAATGTACCCCCCGACGACGCCCCCCACGCCCCACCGGGCAGGGGGAGGGGGGGTTTTGGGGTCACACAAGCGACCGACGCGGAGCGCCGCGCCCCATTCGCCCCCCCCGCAGCAACCCAACCGATCAACAGCACACGCGGCATCCGGCCGGTGAGCGACCTGCCTTGGACCCCGACGGCACAACAATTCACCCCGACTTTCTGGCCACTCGCGACCCCGCCGACGCACGGATATCAGTGCCCCCTCGCCCCACCCAGGAGTTGTTTATGCGTTCTCAAATGGTCCTGCTCGCCTGCGTCGCCCTGCTCGTCGCGGGCGCCATCGTCACCGCCGGCAACCTCAACCCGCCCGCCGGCCCCGTCTCCCCCACCATGAAGTCCCTCGACGAGATCGAGCCGCGCATCGCGATCAGCGCGACCAACACCCCCGGCGACGCCAACAACCAGTTCCGCATCTCCCAGCCCGGCTCCTATTACCTCACCGGCAACATCACCGGCGTCTCCGGAAAGACCTGCATCCGCATCGCCACCTCCGGCGTCACACTCGACCTCAACGGCTTCACGCTCGAAGGCGTCACGGGCTCCCTCAGCGGCATCTACTCGCAATCCGTCCGATCCACCATCCGCAACGGCACCATCCGAAACTTCAATGTCGGCATCGACGCATACGAGGCAGCCGGCGTCCGGATTCAGGACATGTCATGCACGAACGCCGCGAATCAGAACTTCAGGGCCAGCGTCGGCGCCATCATCGAGAACTGCTTCTCGGAATACGGCACCGTCGGCTTCGATGTCTTCGAGACAGCCACCCTCACCGCCTGCGTCTCGCGCTACGCCTCGCTCTACGGCTTCGAGGTCGAAGGCGGATGCGCACTCACCAACTGCACCGCGGTCACCGCACAGATCGGCTTCTATGTCCGCGGCCCGTCCGTGCTCACCAACTGCACCTCCCAGTCAAACTCCATCGACGGCTTCCGCGCCGACGAGTCCTCCATCTTCACCGACTGCACCGCGTTCGACAACGACAGCGCCGGCTTCTACGGCATCGCCCGCTGCCGCTTCACGCGCTGCAACTCCCGCAACAACCAATACGGCTTCTTCCTCACCGAAGCCAACGCGGTCGTCGAATGCACCGCGACCGCAAACTTCTCCAACGGCGTCCGAATCGGCGGCAACGCCAACTCCGTCGAACACTCAACCTGCCACGAGAACGGCGCAGCCGGAATCAACATCGCCACCGGCGTCGCCAACAGCATCGACTCCAACCTCCTCACCTACAACGGCACCAGCGGGCTCTTCATCACCACCGGCGACAACATCTCCACCCGCAACCGCGCCCGCGGCAACGCCAACGGCAACTACACCTTCGGCGGCAACAACGAATACGGCGTCATCCTCACCAACCCCGGCGCCGGCTTCACATCATCGTCGGCCTGGGCCAACTTCTCGTATTGAGCCCCCCTGTCGTAGCACCCTCTCCCCTTGAGGGAGAGGGTGGCGGCGCAGCCGCCGGGTGAGGGGCATCCATCACAAACCCCTCGCGCAAGCGAGGGGCGCTCTTCAGAGCCGCGAGGGGAAAGGGGAACCGAGCGGACAGTTCGGCGCTCAATCGCATTGCATGAACGAATGTAGCCGCGGGCGGTGTTCTTGCTCCCTCCCCCGCGCTTGCGGGGGAGGTGGCACACGAAGTGTGACGGAGGGGGTCTTCAACGAACCCCTCGCGCAACCGATGGGCGACTTTAGAGCCGCGAGGGGAACCGAGCGGACAGGGTGACGCTCAGGATTTCTCTCGACATCCCCGCTCAGTTCCGGCATCATCTCACCATTATG
>CALFMQ010000228.1 GCA_937879825.1 uncultured Phycisphaerales bacterium | reverse complement strand
CGGTGTCCAGCGGCCCATCGCGGTGGAACATGTTGATGTCGTGCATCAGCGTCTCCAGCGCACCCTCAAACTCCCATGTGTGATCGTGAGGGTAGTAATAGTGCGGGCTCGCGAACACACGCGCGCCCGCGTCGTCGGCGGCCCGGAAGAGCCGCTCGATATTCTCGACGGTGTTATTCTCCGTCACGCTCTCGCCGACGACGCCCCATGTGACGCCCTCGGGGCTGAGAAAGTCGACCTGCGGATCAATCACGAGCAGGGCGAAGCCGCCCCGTCGGAGTGCGACCCCCGGCCGCGGGATCGGCGCATCGGCGCGCGGCCCGTTGATGTAGTGGATGTGCCCCGCGTGGGCGTCTTGGGCGTCGGGCTGCGCCAGCGCCGTGAGGGGCGCGACGGCGCAGATCGTAAGAACGGAGAACGTCAGGTTGTTGCGGTTCATGTTAGTTTCTTTCTGAGTTGGTCTGATCTCGATCAGAATGTGTGGCGAACGGTTCTTTGGTGTGCGCCCGGACGAGACCGCCCCGCCCGGGATGCAATCGGGCGCTCATCGCACGTCGGGAATGCCGCCATGCGAGTCGGGCCTGGCCCCGGGGGCGGGCCATCGGAAGCGGCGATCGGTCTCAAGAATCGGGACATCGTTGATGCTGGCCTCGCGCCGCCGCATCAGCCCGGCGTCGTCGAACTCCCACAACTCGTTCCCGTAACTGCGGAACCAGCGGCCCGAGGTGTCGTGCCACTCGTACTGGAATCGCACGGCGATCCGGTTCTCGCGGAAGCCCCACAGCGATTTCACGAGCCGGTAGTCGCGCTCCTTGTCCCACTTGGTCCGCAGGAACGCGCGGATCTCGTCGCGGCCGCGCAGAAACGTGCCGCGGTTCCGCCACTCGCTGTCGTGCGAGTAGGCCATGGCGACGCGCTCCGGATCGCGGCTGTTCCACGCGTCCTCGGCGGCGCGGACCTTCGCAGTAGCGCTCTCAAGGGTGAACGGCGGTATGAGCGGGCGCGGCGATCGCGCAGACGCCGGAGCGTCTCGTTCATTCTCAGCATGCATTTCAAGCTCCTTCAGCGCCGCAGCATGCAGCGCCCGGTTCACATGTCAGCAGGTCGAACAGGCACGCGGCTCGACGCGCGGGAAGTCGATCTCGATGTCGAACGCGCGATTGAACATGTTGGTGAACAGGTTCAACGCGACAGCGCCGATGATTTCCGCGATCTGAGCGTCACTGAACCCCGAGTCACGCACCCGATCGATATCGGATGCTTCCACCCCGCCCCGGGTCTCGAGGATGCGCCGGGCAAACGCCAGCGCCGCGTGCGCCTCCGGCTCCGATGCCTCACCGTCGCGGGCCGCCTCGATCGCATTGGCATCTAGGCCGGCCATCTCGCCCAGCACGGTATGGGCGGAAAGGCAATAGGCGCACGCATTGGTCTCGGCGGTGAACAGCGCGATGCGCTCGCGAATCGAGGCCGGCAGCTCACCGCCGCCCAGCGCCGCATTGAACTGAGCCCACGATGCAAGCACCGCGGGGGCGTTGGCCATCGCCCCGGCCATGTTGGGCACCATCCCCAGGCCCCGTTGGAGCGAAAGGAGAATCTCTTTGCTGGTGCCGGAAACGGTTTCAACAGACTGGATCGGTAGCCGGGACATCATGTGCCTCCTTCAGGCAATGCAACGCCCGTCCCGAGCCGCACACCGGCCGGGATCGGATCGCTGCGGGTTGTGTTGGTGCTCGCGGCACCGGGTGGCTGTGGGGTTCATTCCGGTCTGGAACACGCCCCACGCCATGAATATACTGACGAGTCAGTATAACACAAGCGGAGTAGATGAAAAAGATCGATAATTCAACCGAAGCCGCGATTGCGAGCATAAATCGCCGATCCTGGTGCCGAAAAAGTCCTCTGTTCGTATTGATGAGGGCGATTGTTCATGCCAACATGTGTATTGTCCAGTCAGTCACTATCCACACCCCAGCCGGGATGACGCCATGCCTCCGAGCCGCCGGGATGATCTGATCGATGCCGCGATGCGTGTCTTCTACAGGCACGGCTTCCACGCCTCGAGTCTGGACGACATCCAGAAGGAGGGCGGCATCAGCCGGATGACGCTCTACAACCACTTCAAGTCCAAGGACGAACTCGTTGTCGCGGCCATGCGCCGGCGCGACGAGATTTTCCGCAACAAGATGATGAAGTTCGTCGAGTCGAAGGCAAAGACGCCCCACGAGAGAATCGCCGCCGTCTTCGATTTCCACGAAGACTGGTTCACGGGAGATGAGTTCTTCGGCTGCATGTTCATCAACGCATCGGCGGAGTTTGCGGCCGCGGACTCAGCGCCCCGCCGAATCGCGGCCGAGCACAAGCGCGAGATCGTGAGATACCTCCGGGACCAGTGCGAAGCCGCGGGCATCTCGGACCCCGACGACACCGCCGAGCAACTCAACATTCTGCTCGAAGGCGCGATCGTGACAGCCCGTGTGGTCGGACAGGTCGCCGATGGCGGTCGCGATCCCGGCGCAGCCGCTCGTCTCGCCAAGCGCATGGCCCTGTCGGTGATCGCCGATCGATAGCACTTGAACTCCGCCGGGTATCGGCCTCCGACGCGCCGAATCAACCGACCGCGCCCGCGACGCACTGCCGCCGGCACATCGCGCCCCGCACGACCTCCAATCACCCTGGTGCGGCTCGTTCGCCAGTTGCGACGACACGAGGCGCGAGCCGCCGATCAGTTCGTGGCGAACTGTCATTTCAGGCAGTCGAGCCGGAGGCCTCCCGCGCGGATGATCTATATCGGCGCTTCCCTTCCCCCTACAATCCCCTCCCATGCCAAGAAGAGCCGCCGTCATCTGC
>CALFMQ010000227.1 GCA_937879825.1 uncultured Phycisphaerales bacterium | reverse complement strand
TCGCGCACACGCCCCGCGGCACCAACGGCTTCGGCTACGACCCCCTCCTCGTCCTCTCCGATAACCGCACCTCCGCCGAACTCCCCACCGACGAAAAAAATCAGCGCTCACACCGCGCCGCCGCCGCACGCGAGATCGCGCCGCAACTCGCGCGCATCCTCAGAACGGCGTCGCAGAAGTAAACGACAACTCCCGCCCCGTGTCCGGATCGAACACCGACAACTCCGTCGCGTGCAGCATCAACCGATCACCACTCGCGGCACCGCCCCCATACAGCACATCGCCCACAATCGGCGCACGCATCCCTTCCTCATGCGCAGCATGCACCCGTAACTGGTGCGTCCGCCCCGTCAGCGGCTCAAACTCCACCCGCGTCCGGTCCGTCTCATACGCCAGCACGCGATACCGCGTCACCGACGGCTTCCCATGCACGAAATCAACCACCTGAATCGGCCTGTTCTCCGGGTCCATCCGTATCGGCAGTTCCACAATCCCCCGCTCCTGCGCCAGCACCCCCTCCAGCAGCGCCACATACCGCTTCCGCACCGCCCGCGCCTCGAACTGCATCGACAGCGCCCGCTGCGCCCCCGCGTCCAGCCCGAACACCATCAGCCCGCTCGTCTCCATATCGAGGCGGTGCACAACCAATGGCCCGGTCGCGCGCGGGAAATGAGCCGCCACACGCGACGCCATGCAGTCCGCCTTCTCCGGCCCCTTCCCGGGCACCGACAGCACCCCGCTCGGCTTCTCCACGACCGCAACGCGATCGCTGGAAAAAACCACCCGAAGACCCGGCTCGTCCGCCTCGATTCCGCCCATGCCGCCCTACCATAACCACCCCGGTCACCCCCGCCCGGACAAACCCCAGGAGCCGCAACGCATGTCCCGAATGAGCGCGTCGATGGTTGGTGCTTCGGTCGTCTCGATGTCATTGCTCGCGTGCGCCTCGCACAAGGCGACATCCCACGCATCCGCCGACGCCGACGCACCGGAGCCCACGCCCATCGACTGGCGCGCCCAGGAGAAGGGCGAGTTCGCCGACTACGCCCAGCTCACCTTCCCCGACAAATACCTCCGCGCCGGCGAGCAGTACTTCTCACCCGACGCCAAGTGGATCATCTTCCAGGCGACCCTCCGCGCCGAAGCCGACCCGTCAGACCCCCAGGCCGTCCCCTACGCCATGTATGTCGCCAGACTCAAATGGGACGACAACAAAATCACCGGCATCGAAGAACCCATCCGCGTCTCCGAGCCCGGCTCCGCCAATACCTGCGGCTGGTTCCACCCCACCGAACCCTGGCGCATCCTCTTCGGCTCAACCATCACGCCGCCCACCGAAGACGAACACTCCGGCTACCAGCGCGCACGCGGGTCATACAAGTGGGCCATGCCCCACGAGATGGAAATCGTCTCCCGCGTCGTCGCCCCCATCTACTTCGCCGACAACCCCAAAATCACCAACGAAATCGTCTTCACCCGCGAGCAGCAGACCGCCAAGCCCATCATCACGCGCCCCAACGGATACGACGCCGAGTGCTCGTACTCCTCCGACGCACGCTTCATCCTTTTCGGAGGCCAGAGAGGGGGAGACGGCGCGGGCGCCGAAGATGTCGACCTCTTCGTCTTCGACACCACCACCAACAAGACCACGCCCCTCGTCACCGCCGACGGCTACGACGGCGGCCCCTTCTTCTCACCCGACGGCAAATGGATCTGCTACCGCTCCGACCGCAAGGGCAACAACCTCCTCCAACTCTTCATCGCCGAACTCAACTACGACGCGTCAGGCGCCATCACCGGCATCAAGCGTGAGATCCAGCTCACCGACAACGAACACGTCAACTGGGCGCCCTTCTGGCACCCCTCCGGCAAGTTCCTCGTCTACGCGACCTCCGAAGTCTCCCACCAGAACTACGAGATCTACGCCATCGAGGTGAACCCCGACAAGCCCATGAACCAACTCCGCAAGAAGCGCATCACCCACGCCGACGGCTTCGACGGCCTCCCCGCCTTCACCCCCGACGGCAAGTGGATGATCTGGACCTCCCAGCGCGGCCCGAACACCATGAATGACCCGCGCCCCACCTCACAGATGTGGGTCGCACGCGTCCTCGACATCGCGCCGTAATACTCGATGTGGGTGCCATGGCTCGATATGGGTGCCATGGCTCATCCCGAAGGGTGAGCCATGTACATGGGGTGATCCATGTACATAGGGTGAGCCAAATAAGT
>CALFMQ010000226.1 GCA_937879825.1 uncultured Phycisphaerales bacterium | reverse complement strand
CGATCGCACCAGCGATCAGCACCGACACCCCCAGCGCGCCCCCCCACTGCAGCGCGTGCTGCCCCAGCGACATCGCCTTCAACTCACGGTCCTGCGCCTCCCGCGCCAGCACCAGTTTCGCTTCGTCCAACTTCTCGCCGCGCGAATAGATCACAAAGCCGGGCGAGTATGTCGACTCCACCAGCTTCACATCCGCGGCCTCGGCATCCGCCAGCGCCGTCGTCTCTTCCCGATCAAACAAATAAGTCGGCGCGCGATTGCTCATCAGCCGCGCCAGAATCGCCTCCGCCCGCGCCTTGGCGACCGGGCTCCGGTCGGACAACGAACCGAAGTTCGCCATCTCGATCGCCTTCGCCAGACCCTCGCGCGTCTTCGATCGCGTGTCCGGCTCGTCGCTCTCGACATTCATCGCCGCCGACTTGAACACGCCCTGCAGCCGCTGCCCCTGCCTGTTGCTCACGATCGCGATGAAATCGTTCGGGTCCTGCGACCACAAACTCTGATACTCGGTGTTCGACAGCATCGGCCGCTCACGCAGCGCCTCCATCAGCCGGTTCACCCGGCTCTCCCACAGCGCCGTCGCCTCGCCCTGCGCGATATCCGCCTTGATCGCCTCGAACCGCGCATCGTTCAACTCGAACGCCCTGGCGATCTCCGGCGCCACATCCTTCAGAGACTGCGCCGACGCCAGCACCGTCGGAAGCGTCCGCATCGATGTCTCGAGCTCGGTAAACACCGACTCCACCGGCGCATAGATCCGGGGCGATCGCGCCCGCGCAGCGCTCCGGTTCGCCTCCGTGCGCTCCTGATCGACAATCTTGAACTCCGCCGACACCGTCCGCGTGTGGTCCATGATCCGACCCACCGCGGGCAGCACCCGGTCACGCGACATCGCGATCGTCACCGCCGACACCAGCACAAACACCACCGCCACCGTCATGCCCGGCAGGAACGCGTGGTGCGACACGATCTGCCGCCAGTCGATCCCCTGACGCTTCGGCATCGCGCGACGAACACCCGAACGCCGCGTCTTCGGCGCGGGCGTCGAACGAACAGATTTGCCCGTCCGCTCACCCATGCGCAGCGTGCTCCTTCGTCTCCGCCGATCCGCGCTCCAGCGCCTCGCGCAGCGCCGCCGAACCCGGATGGTCCCGCTCCCCCGTCTCCATCGAATACGCGTCGATGATCTTCTGCACAAGACTGTGCCGCACCACATCGCTCCGGTCCAGCGTGCAGAACGCCACGCCCGGCGTCCGCCGCAGCCGCCGCGCCGCGTCAATCAGCCCGCTCTCACTCGGCGTCGGGAGATCGATCTGCGTCGCGTCGCCCGTCACGATCATCTTCGACCGCTGGCCCATCCGCGTCAGGAACATCTGCATCTGCCCGCGCGTCGTGTTCTGCGCCTCATCCAGAATCACCACCGCATCATTCAGCGTCCGACCCCGCATGAACGCCAGCGGCACAACCTCGATCACATCGCTCATCATGAACCGCTTGAGCGTGTTGTAATCCAGCATGTCCTCCAGCGCATCAAAGAGCGGCCGCAGGTACGGGTTCACCTTCGCGAACTGATCGCCCGGCAAAAAGCCCAGCTTCTCCCCCGCCTCCACCGCCGGACGCACCAGCACCGCCTTGCGCACCCGACCCATCCGCATCAACTGAATCGCCGCCGCAACCGCAAGGTAGGTCTTGCCCGTGCCCGCCGGGCCGATCCCGAACACCAGGTCATGCGTCGCGATCGACGACAGGTAATACTTCTGATTCTCCGACTTCGGGCGCACCGGCCGACCGCCCGCCTCGATCGTCAGCGACTCCGCCCAGCGCTCGCCGTTCAACTCGGGCACCGGCATATCACCAGCATCCGGCGCATTCCGCGCGTCCCACCCCGCCTGCGAGATCGCGTCGAGCACCTCCTGCCGCGACAACCCCCCGCCGCGCCCCGCCGCGCGAATCAACTTGTCCAGCACCAGCCGAGCCGCCGAGACACCCATCGACTCCCCGCGCACTTGCACCGAACCGTCACGCGCCGTCACACTGACGCCGAACGCCTCGCGGATCATCTTCAGATTCCGCTCCGCCGCGCCGAACACCGCGACACGATCCACCTGCTGAGGGACTTGGATGCTTGTTTCCACTCGATACTCTCGCTGGACCAACGCTCACGCGCGGCCCCGACCGACGGGCACACCCCGCCCACACCCGTCACGCGGACAGGTTCGTAATCGGCATTCTACGCCGACACCCTCACCCCGGCCCAAATGCCGACCCTTGTTTGTTAGCATCATATTCGGTATTTCCGCGGTCGCGGCCACCGCCTGCACCTCCTCCACCCGCCCCGCCGGCGGCGTCAGGGGCGAACCGGGCGACGGCGTCACCAACCGCATCACCGCCATCCCCCGCGACCTCGACCCCGCCGTCCGCTACGCCGCCTCGCGACACGACATGGCCGTCGAACACATCACCACGAGCGCCGACCACACCCGCACCTACGAACTCATCACCATCCGCAACGAGCCCGTCCTCGTCGAGGCCCGCTCCGATCACTGGCCAACAGACGACCGCACCGCAACCTCCATGACCATCGAAGCCCGCGTCGGCCGCTTCGGCGACGCATCACGCGAACGCGCCCTCGTCCGCGAGATCATCGCACGCATGCGCACACTCATGGAAGAGTGACGCTGATTGCTCCCTCCCCCGCTGCCAGCGGGGGAGGTGTCGTGCGCCGCACGACGGAGGGGGCGGAGAAGCAAAAGGAGCAAGGGGCGTCTGCCCGGGGTGCCATGGGCAAGCCGAAGACTTGCCCGTGATCACAGATGAAGGGTCGCTCTCACACCCCCACCACCTCTTCATCCCGCTTCCGGTACCGCGCATACTCCGGCACCTCCGGCGCCCCCACCGGGATCCCCCCCGCCACGCGCACCGTCCCCGCGCCGAACACATCCGTCAACTGACCCACCAACGCGCGCGTCGGCGCAACACGCACCGACTTCAGATCCACCACATACACGCCCGACCCCGTCCGCACCCGCAGATGCACCGGCACCCGCACCGCCTCCGGATCGTGCGCCTGCCCCGACCGGAGAACCCCCGCCGCCTGCTCCATCACCGCCCCGCTGCTCCCGTTGTGCACGGAGTCATCGAGCGTCAACTCGAGCGCCGTCGCCAGCCGCTCCGGCGCTCGCTCGATCGGAATCACCACATCCACGATCACCTGCGCATCCCCCCGCGAATGATCCACCTTCCCGCGCACGAACAC
>CALFMQ010000225.1 GCA_937879825.1 uncultured Phycisphaerales bacterium | reverse complement strand
TCATAGAACCCCGACGCGATCCCCGTGATCTCACGACCTTCGTTCTTCATCAGCAGATCCATCGTCTGCTGGAGCAACTCGCCCAGCTGCTCCGAGTCGATACCCGCAGACTGCTCCGCGATGTCAAAAATCTGCTGCTCCGCCTTATCCAGAACCTCACGCGCCCCGTCATCGCCGAGCGACGCCGAGTGATACGCGTCGTACAGAATCTGGCCCGCGGCGTCGATCAGTTTCCGCAGCTGCGCCTTCTCGCGCACGATCTTCGCGTAGAACGGCGCGTTCGCCGCGCTGGGCACCGACTGCGCCAGCTCAACGATGTAGTCCGGCCCACCCACCTGTTCGAGCACGCCCCGGTCCTTGAGCGCCTCGAGCAGCTGCACCATGTCCCCCGAGTGCCGCTCGTCATACAACTTCACAAGCGCATCGAACACCGCGCCGTGGCTCTCGCGGTAGAACGCCGACCCGTTGGGCACCTGCGAGATCACCTCGCCCACTACCTGATAATCCAGAATCATCGACCCGATCAGGCACATCTCCGCCTCGATCGATTGCGGCGGCAACTGGTCGAACAGCCGCGCCAGTTCCTGCGCCGAGATCGGCTCGCGCCCGCCGCCGCGTCGCCCCCCTTTGAACTCGAATGTGCTCTGCCCCGTTCCGCTCATCCGTGAACCGTACCTCTCCATACGGGCATCCCGCCCTTCCCCGCAATCCTGTTCACACTCCGTCCACCACGCCGCATACCCTACCCCTCATGACCGCCAAGAACCCGCCTTCCATCACCCCCGACCAGATGCTCCCCGCTGACCTCCCCGCCGACCCCCTCCCCATCTTCCGGGACTGGTTCGACGAGGCCCACCGCCGGGCCCAGCAGCCCAATCCAAACGCCATGTCCCTCGCCACCGTCGACCCCGACGGCCGCCCCTCCGCCCGAATCGTCCTTTGCAAGGACATCGATATCGAGCACGGCTTCCTTACCTTCCACACCAACCGCCAGAGCCGCAAGGGCCGCGCTCTGGAGGCCCACCCGCACGCCGCCCTGATCTTCCACTGGGACCACATGGACCGCCAGGTCCGCGTCGAGGGCCCCGTCGTCGTCGCGCCCGACATCGAGTCCGACGCCTACTTCCGCACACGCTCCATCAAGTCCCGCCTCGGCGCCTGGGCGAGCCACCAGAGCGAACCCCTCGACAAGCGATCGACCCTCGTCACCAACTTCGCCAAGGCCGCCGCCAAGTACGGCGTCGATGTCGCCAAGGAAGTCGTCGCCGGGAAGGGTGAAGGCCGCGGCGTGCCCCGCCCGCCGCACTGGGGCGGCTACCGCGTCTGGTTCCGCTCCGTCGAACTCTGGATGGGCTCGACCATCCGCCTCCACGACCGCGCCCGCTGGGAACGCGACCTGACGAAAGCCGACGACTACGCCTTCACCGCCACACCGTGGCGCTCGACGCGCCTGTACCCGTAGTCAGCGAATCACCTTCGGCCGCGTCCCGAACCGCTCGAGCAACTCGATCGGCACGCCGATGTCGCCCACCAGCACCTCGCCCGTGAACGCCCGCGATGCCGGGTTCTCGAACCCCATCTTCAACCCGGCCAGCGTGATCGTCGTGTCCGCACGAATCACCGTGTCGTGCGAACCGATCGGCTCGCCCGAGTCGGCGTCCAGCCCCGTCGGGATGTCCACGCTGAGCGTCTTCACCTTCTCGTTGTGACGCAGATCGTTGATCTCCGTGATGAGGTCAGTCAGCGGGGGGGCCGGCTCGCGGTCCGCGCCCGTGCCGAGCAGCGCATCGATGATCAGCGTCGGCGCGCCGTGGTCCACCTTGATCGCCGCGATGCTCCAGCCGGGATGCGAGAAACTCTCCACATGAATCGGCAGACTCATCCGGTCCGCGATGGTCAGGTGCGCCCGCGCATCCTTGCTCAGTTTCTCCCGGGGCGTCGCCAGCAGAATCGATACCGGCACCCGCCGGTTCGCCAGTTTCCGCGCCACGCACAACCCGTCGCCCCCGTTGTTGCCCGGACCCGCGCAGATCAGCACAAACGGGTTCGGCTGCTTCTCCACGATCGAGAACGCCACCTCCGCGATCGCCGTCGCCGCATTCTCCATGAGCACCAGGCTCGGAATCGCAAACTCGTGGACCGCCGCCGAGTCCATCGCCCGCACCGCGTCCCGCGAGAATGTCAGCACCTTGGCCGGCCGGTGGTGGATGTGCATGCCCGCCATAGTACGGCTACCGTGATCGTCCGCACATGGGCGATCCGATCCAAGCCGCCATCCTGCTCTCCCTCGCAGCCCTCTCCCTGGTGGCCGCCGTCTACTTCGGCGTCATCCTCCAGCGCATGGTGAGCGCACGCCGTTGGCTGCCCACACTCGCCACCGCCGCCCGCGAGCAGGGGCCGTCCGGTAATACAACCCAAACGGAATCGCAATCGGTCTGCGTCATCATCCCCGCGCACAACGAGGCCTCCGTCATCGCCGAAGCCGTGCGCACCGTCCTGGCGCAGGAAGTCGATGATCTCCGCCTGGTCCTCGTCCTCGATCGCTGCACCGACGACACCCGCGCCTTCGCAGAAACCGCCGCCGCCGGCGACCCGAGATTGGAAGTCATCGAGAACGACAGCTGCCCCGAAGGGTGGACCGGCAAGAACAACGCACTCCGCCGCGGCACCGAGGAGTCGCGCGGGGCGTCCGATGCCGACCGCCTGCTCTTCATCGACGCCGATGTCATCCTCGAACCCGGCGCGATCAGCGCCGCGATCCATCTCGCCGATCAGCGCGACCTCGACCTCCTCAGTCTGATGACCACCCTCACCTGCGACCGCTGGTTCGAGCGCATCGTCCAACCCGCCTCCTGCTTCGAACTGGGACGCCTCTTCCCGCTCGATCGCGTCAACCGCGACACCGAGCAGCGCGCCCTCGCCAATGGACAGTTCATGCTCTTCCGAAAATCCGCCTACGACGCCATCGAGGGCCACCACCGCGTCAAGCACGAACTCCTTGAAGACATCGCCTTCGCACGCCTCATGCGAACCAAAAAGGTCAACCGCCGATTCGGATGCTTTCTCGCCGAGGGCCTCGTGATCTGCCGCATGTACCGCGACTGGCCCACTTACCAACGCGGCTGGAAGCGCATCTA
>CALFMQ010000224.1 GCA_937879825.1 uncultured Phycisphaerales bacterium | reverse complement strand
CCGAACTCCGTGTCACTCGCCCGGACGGCACGGAGCTGCGCACCTCGAGCCTGAGTCTCATCCTGATGAGCGAATGTCCCCCGCACACGGGCACGAGAATCATTCAATCCGGAGCAAGTCAAGAGTGGTTGCTTGAGTGCTCCGTCGCATGGGACACGAAAGACCAACCCGTGATGTTCAGCGAACCGGGGGCGTACTCGATCCGCGCCGCGATGGTCGGTCCTGACGATGACTTCGTGGTTTCGGAGCGCGTCGACATCACAGTCGAGAATCCTCACGATGAAGCCGCAGCCGAAGCGCGAAATCGTGTCATGCAACTCGAGGGGCGTGAGAAGCAGGCGTATTTCTCGCAGGGCACCGCATGGGCTCTGGGGCCCCGCTTATTGATTGATGACGAAGATCAATACGAAAACTTGACATGGATCGCCGAGCACGGGGATCATCCATACGCCGACTACGCCAAGTCCGCCCTCGCGACCATGTATGTCGCCGCAGGTTTGTGGCACGCCACCGAATACATTGATGAACCGGTGCAGGCCAGGCGGTATATCGCCTATGCGGAACGCCTGCTCCACGGCATCAGCGGCGAAATCCCCGAACTCCGAGCAAGACTTGAATGGATCGAGCAAGAGTTGGACACAGTGCGGAGTTCATTGACCGGAGACTGACTCAACCCGCCCAACCCCCATCGCCCACTCCGGCGCGGCAAACCGAATCCGCCCATCGATCACGCCCTTCGTCGGCATGAACTTGAACTTCGACGCCGCGCCCACCTCCGTGAACCGGTCCCACGGCACGCTCACCACCCGCGCCCCGACCACCCGCATCATCGAGAACGGAATCATGTGCAGATAGTTCGCGTCCGCGGCCAGCGCGATGCAGTTGTTCATGTTCCCGATCCGCCCAAGCGTCACCGACTGACCCAACTTCACCACCGCGTCCGTCCGCTGCGGCATCGCCGGGAACCGACGCTCCCACGGCTTCCACATGATCAGCGTGATCAACCAGAACGCCGCCAGCGGAATCCCGACCACCGCCGGCACGATCCATAGCGCCACGCCCGGCTGCAGCGCCAGCGCAATCGCGCCCGCGATCGCAAAGTCCACCCCCAGAATCACATACAGAAACACATCCGTGTTCATCCCGCCCGAAGGGTTGCGCAATCGCTCCCGCACACTCGTCACCGTTTCATCGCTCATCCGCCCAGCATCGCCTTCAAATACTGCCCCGTGTATGAACTCTTGTTCTTGGCCACATCCTCCGGCGTGCCCTCCGCAACGATCGTCCCGCCCTTATCCCCGCCCTCCGGCCCAAGATCGATCAACCAGTCCGCGGTCTTGATGACATCCAGGTTGTGCTCGATCACCACCAGCGTGTGACCCGCATCCGCGAGCGTGTTCAAGACACTCACGAGTTTGCGGATGTCCTCGAAATGCAGCCCCGTCGTCGGCTCATCGAGGATGTACAGCGTCCGCTCGCCGCTCGACCCGTCCAGCGGCACCTTGCCCAGTTCCGTCGCCAGCTTCACCCGCTGCGCCTCGCCGCCCGAAAGCGTCGTCGACGGCTGCCCGAGCGTGATGTAGTCCAGCCCCACATCGTGCAGGCACTGCATGAAACGCATGATCTTCGGGTGCGCATCGAAGAACCCGCACCCCGCCTCCACCGTCATGTCGAGAACATCCGCGATGTTCTTGCCGCGGTACAGAATCTCGAGCGTCTCGCGGTTGTACCGTTTGCCCTTGCACACCTCGCACTCGACAAACACATCGGGCAAGAAGTGCATCTCGATCTTCTTCGTCCCCTGCCCCTGGCACGCCTCGCACCGCCCGCCCTTCACATTGAACGAGAACCGCCCCGGCTCGTACCCGCGGATCCGCGCTTCCTTCGTCTTCACGAACACCTTGCGGATATCGTCGAACACACCCGTATAAGTCGCAGCGTTCGATCGGGGCGTCCGCCCGATCGGCGACTGATCCACCTCGATGATCCGATCCACATTCCCCAGCCCCGTGATCCGCGAGTGCGCGCCGGGCTTCGTCCGCGCGCCGGTCAGTTCCTTCCGCGCGCCCGCCAGCAGGATGTCATTCACCAGTGTCGACTTCCCCGACCCCGACACGCCGGTCACGCACACGATCCCGCCCGTCGGGAAACTCACATCCACATTCTTGAGATTGTTCTCCTTCGCACCCTTCACCGTGAGCGACTTCTTGTGATCCACCTTCCGCCGACTCGCCGGCACTTCGATCTTCTTCCGCCCCGACAAGTAATCGCCCGTGAGCGATCCCTTCGCCGCCACGATCTCCTTCACCGTCCCCTGCGCCACCACCTCGCCGCCGTGCACGCCCGGCCCCGGCCCGATGTCCACCACATGATCCGCGTGCCGAATCATGTCCTCGTCGTGCTCCACCACGATCACCGTGTTCCCGATATCCGTCAGGTGCCGCAGCGTCCGAATCAGCCGATCGTTATCCCTTTGATGCAGCCCGATCGTCGGCTCATCCAGCACATAGCACGCGCCCACCAGCCCCGACCCCACCTGCGTCGCGAGCCGAATCCGCTGCGCTTCGCCGCCCGAGAGCGTCGCCGTCTTCCGATCCAGCGACAGATACTCCAATCCCACCGACGCCAGAAAGCCGAGCCGCGCCCGCACCTCGCGCACGATCGGCTCCGCGATCCGCAGCTGCTCTTCGCTCAGCACCAGATCATCAATGACCCGCAGCGCTTCATCGATGTTCAACTTCGCGAAGTCCGAGATGTTGATCGCCTTCGCATCGGGCGATAGCCCG
>CALFMQ010000223.1 GCA_937879825.1 uncultured Phycisphaerales bacterium | reverse complement strand
CAGCCGGAGCAGACGCCCGCGGAGATGCGCACGGAGATCGATCTCCTGCGCCAGCGCGTGGCGCAGCTCGAAGCGCAGCTGGAGGCGGCGGTGGCGCGCCACGAGCAACTCGCTCAGGAGAATGCCGCCCTCCGCGAGCAACTTGCGGAGCGGCCAAAGGCCGTCGAGGAGCCGGCGCGAACCGAGTCAGGGGAGTCGCTCGAGGTGCCGACCGATCTGAGGTTGGAGCTGGAGGCAACGCCCGAGGCGTGGTCGGCGTCGCCGGACTCGCTCTTCAATGAACTCCGGCGGGACTACGACCGCACCATGAAGGACATCGCGCGCGAGTCGCGGTCGGATCAGCAGCGGTACTACGCGCTGGTCGGCAAGTGGGTGCGCGAGGCCGAGCGTACGCACCGCGACGATGTTGTCTGGACGGTTCGCGTGACGCGGGTGCTTGAGCGACCGGACCGGGCGGGCGATGTGACGATGCAGGTCGTCAATCCGGAGAGCGGACGCGCCTGGGGCGACCCGTTCACGATGACGCTCCCGCGATCCTTCCGCGAGCAACTGGAGGAAACCCCGGATCGCCACTACTGGGAACTGGCGGGCACCCTCACCGCGACCCCCAATCTCAACCGCGAGCGCGAAGCGCCGGGGTTCTTCCTGCACCCGCTGTTCATCGGGCCGTTCGCCGAGTTTGAGTACGAGTTCCGGACCCGCGAACTGAAGGCCATATCGCTCGATGAAAGTGTTGATGCCCCTGACGAGCGAGAGTCCGCCGAGTCGGAACCGACCGATCCGCCAGCGAACTAGTGATCGTCTTCGTCGGCGTATTCCCACACCGTCACGGGCAGGCGCTGCACACCCCACGACAGCGCGATCTCGTGCGTCGGGTAGAGCACATCGAGGCGTGAGCCCTTGATCTTGCCGCCGCGGTCGAGCACCGGCACGACCATATCGCCCGCGTAACCGGGCACGGTGACGAGCGAGCCGATGGGCAGGACCTTGGAGTCGGCGGCGACCAGGCACCCGCCGTTGGTCCAGACAGATTTCATGCTGGCGGTACGACCGTCGGCGAACTCGCCGCACGAGCGGGCGTCGGGCGAATACGCGGTGACGGTCATCCACATGCGCCTGACGGGGCGGATGGGTCGGCCGTCGAAGTAGCGGATCGAGGAGTCGACTGCGCTTTCAGACTCGTCCCTTGTATCTGCGGTGGCCTCGGTGCTCGCCCCATTGTCGAGATACTCGCGAAGGACGCGCCACGGGTCGGCCTGCTCGGCGCTGGAGGATTGAGTCGGCTGCGCGATCGGTTCTGACGGTTGTGTGCCGGAACGCTCGATGGCGGCGAGGACCGGCGCGCCCGAGAAGCGTTTGGTCGCCACGGCGCTGGAGATGACGACCAGCGCCAGTGCCGCGAACACCGCGCGATCGACCAGCGCGGAGCGTGCGGCCTTGATCGCCAACTGGCTCTGGTTCGGCTCCGCCATGGGTTTCCCCGTTCGCTCGTGCGGTCGGCGTCGGGCGTTCGTCTGTTGGACGACCGCTCGCGGCTTCCGTTGCCGAGTGATCCGGGCGACTCCGTGCCCGGCGCGAAGCGTGGTGCCCCGCGACAACAGGGTACCCGCCTGCTGCAAGGGGCAACAAGGCGCGGGCGAGGACGCGTACGGGGACTCAACCCATTGTGGATAACCGGCTTACAGCGTGCGCATGATGATGGACCCGAGGTACTCGGAGACATCATTGGTATCGATGGCGCCGGGGGTCCGGCTGATCGCGTTGGCGGTGGCCGTGGCCACCCCCATGGCCAGTGCGCGTTCCCAATCGTGCGAAACGCTCCAAGCGTGGATCAGTCCGGCCAAGAGACTGTCGCCGCACCCGACAGTGTTGCAGATGAGCCCCGGGTGGACGGCGACCTTGGCGACACGTTCGACGCCGGGTGCGATGAGCACGGCCCCGTCGGCGCCGCGGGTGGCGACGACGATTTTGACCTGCCCGCCGCCGGTTCGGCTCACGGCGCGGGCGGCCTCGATGACCTGCTCTTCGGTCTCGGTGGGCATCTGGCTGAGGGTGTGGAGTTCCGAGGCGTTGAGTTTGGCCATCCAGATCGGCTCGCCGCGGAGGGCCTCGAGGATGCGTTCGCTCGTATCGACGACGGTGAGCGCTCCCTGATCCTGGCATCGGTGGAGCATGGAGCGGAAGTCGCCCACGGTGACGCCGGGCGGCGTGGAGCCGCCGAACACGACGACCGAGTCGTCGCGCGCGAGCATGCCGACTTTGGAGATGATGCGCCGGACATCGTCGGGCGAGACCTTGAACCCTTCATCGCGGACGTGCGTCTCGGTGTCGTTGATCGGGTCGGTGAATGTCATGTTGTCGCGGGTGCGCCCTCGTACGATGAGCAGCTGCATCACGACGCGCCCGAGCCCGACGCGCTCGAGGTATTCCTCGAAGAGTGTCAGTTCGCCGCGCCCGATGAAACCGGTGGCGACGGAGCGTGTGCCGAGTGTGGCGAGCACGCGCGAGACATTGATGCCGTTGCCCGCGGGGTACCACCCGATGCGGCGCGCGCGGATATGCGATCCGACTTTGAAGTTCGGCGCTTCGAGCACCCAGTCCACGGCCGGGTTGAGGGTCACGCTCACGATCTGGCGGCGGATCATGCGGTGGGTATCTTCGGCTGATCGCCCCCCTTCGCACAACCCGGCGCGTTCTGACCTATGCTCCGCCCTCCCGCCCGCGACGACTCCTCGCTCTGACCAACGCGATTAGCACCGACTCGTATGCCGACATTGCTCGCGATGACCGACCCGACCCTGCCGCAGATCCTGACTCTGCTGGCGATCGGTCTGGTGGCGGGGACGATCGGCGGGATGATCGGCGTCGGCGGGTCGGTGATCATGATCCCGGCGCTGGCGATTGTTTTCGGGAAGTACGGGTGGGCGAGCCAGCATCTCTTCCAGGCGTCGGCGATGGTCGTCAACCTGGCGGTCGCGCTGCCCTCGGCGTTGCGCCACCGTGCCAAGGGCGCTCTGCGGATGGACCTGTTCAAGGTCATGCTCCCGGCGGCGATCATCGCGATCATCGGGGGCGTGATGGTGTCGAACCTGTTCTCGGGCGCTGCGCTCAAGCAGGCCTTCGCGCTGTTCCTCGTGTATGTCATCATCGACGAGATCATCAAACTCGCGAGGAAGCGCGACGATCACGACCCGGAGCATGCGCGGGTCGATGCGCCGCGGGGCGCGTTCGTGGGCGGCGTGATGGGGTTCGCGGCGGGTTTGCTCGGGATCGGGGGCGGCGGCATCGCGGTCCCCATGGCGCGGGTTGTGTGCCGCCTCCCGATGCGCGAGTGCATCGGGACGGTCAGCGCCATCATGTGCGTGACGGCGGCGTTCGGGGCGACGACGAAGGTCGCGTCCCTCGGGCAGCACAACGCGCGCTGGCAGGATGCGTTGGTCATCGCGCTGCTGCTCTCCCCCACCGCCGTGCTGGGCGGGCACTTCGGCGCGGGGCTGACCCACCGGCTGCCGATCCGTGTGGTGCGGTTGGTTTTCGTCATCACCCTGATCGCGGCGACGGGCAGGATGGGCGGGTTGTACTGATCCTGCGGCCGGGCGTTGAGCGAACGCAACGCCTGGCGCGATCGCGGACACGACACGGGCGCGATCGTCGCCTAGAAACAACGCGATGATAAACGGGCGCAGGGGGCGAGCCGATGGGTGATGCCATGGACTATGAGCGGGACACGAGCGGCGCCGACGACGCGATGAGCGGGAGCGAGCGCACGCTCCGTGTGCTCTGCCACGAGCTATCGGGCCTGATCGACGGCGCTTCGCGGTATGTCGAGCTGGCGCGCCGGGGCTGTGCGGCAGGCGAATGGCCCGACGACACGGGCAAGTACCTGGCCACCGCGGCGACGGCGCTTGGCGAAGCGGCGCGGATGCTCCGGACCGTCCGGCTGGGTCGGGACGAGGCGCGGGCCCCGATCTCGCGTCTGGCTTCGCTCCGCCCGGCGGGTGAGTCGGTCGACCATGCCGTTGACCTGGCGCGGACGCTGGCGATGCCTAGGGGCATCGAGATCGTGTGCCGGGTGGATGAGGCGTTCCGCGGTATGGGGGCCGTGCCCGTGTTCCCGGTGGTCAACAATGCGCTCCGCAATGCGCTGGAGGTGACTCCTCGCGGCGGCACGATCGAGCTCCGGGCCGCGGTTCGGCCGGGCCCCGATGGCGGGCAGCGCGCCGAGATCGTCGTGCTCGATGACGGGCCCGGGCCGTCGCGCGACGCCGAGGCGCATGCCTTCGAACTGGGCTACTCGACCAAGTCGGGCGGGTCGGGCGTCGGTCTCGCGCTGGCCCGGAGCATCATCAATGATCTTGGCGGCCGGATCGCGCTGTGCTCGCGTGCCGCGGTGGACGGTCGGCGCGGCGGCGCGCTGATCGCGTCGTGGCCGATCGAGCGGGAACAGACGTTCGGACGCGAGACGGGCGACTCGGAGGGGAGAGCCGCGTGAGCAAGACCCGGCCGATGCGTGTGCTGATTGTCGATGACGATCCGATCGTCGCCGACTCGCTGCGCGACTTTCTTGCGGGGGACGGGTATGCGCCGACCGCTTGCTACTCGGGGCACGAGGCGCTGCAGTTGCTTGATGATTGCGCCGAGAGCGCGCCGTTCGATGTGGCACTGACTGATGTCTCGATGCCGGCGATGGACGGCATGGAACTGCTGGAGCGCATCTGCCGGACGCACCCCGCGGTGGTGGTCATCATGCTGACGGGGTACGGGACGATCGAGTCGGCGGTCGAGGCGATCCGCGGCGGCGCGGTGGATTACCTCTCCAAGCCGATCGTGGACGCGGAACTCCGGCTGGCGCTGGAGCGGGCCATTCGCCAGCGGGCGCTGGTGGCGGAGAACTCCCGCCTCAAGAGCAAACTCTCGGGTGAGTCGGGTGTTGCGGGGTTCATCGGGCGGGATCATCGCGTGCAGAAGGCGTTCGAACTCGTCGAGGCCGTGGCTTCGACGAAGGCGACGGTGCTCATCACCGGTGAGTCGGGCACGGGCAAAACGCTCATCGCGCGGGCGGTTCATCAGCGGTCGGACCGTCGCGAGGGGCCGTTCATCGAGATTCATTGCGGGAGCATCCCCGAGACGCTGCTGGAGTCGGAACTGTTCGGGCATGTCCGCGGCGCGTTCACCGGCGCGGACGCGGACAAGGTCGGACGGTTCCAGGCGGCGGACGGCGGGACGATTTTCATCGACGAGATCAACTCCGCGTCGCCCGCGATGCAGTTGAAACTCTTGCGGGTGCTGCAGGAACGCCGGTTCGAGCGCGTCGGCTCGACGGAAACGATCGAGATCGACACGCGGATCATCCTTGCGAGCAATCAGGCGCTCGAGCCGATGGTCGCCGAGGGCAAGTTTCGCAAGGACCTTTACTACCGGGTGAATGTCGTGCACATCGAGATGCCGGCGCTGCGGGACCGCGCCAGCGACATCCCGAGTCTTGTCCGCGGGTTCATCGAGAAGATGAGCGATCGCCACGGCAAACTGGTGACGGATATCCGCGACGACGCCATGGCGCTCTTGCAGTCGTATGAGTATCCGGGCAATGTGCGCGAACTGGAGAACATCGTCGAACGCGCGGTGGTGCTGGCGGGATCGCCCTCGATCACCGTCAACGACCTGCCCGCGCTGATACGGGAGGGCACGCCCGGCCCGCTGCGGCTCGGCCCGGAGTCCGCCCGCGAGCCGGACGGGGACTGGGCGCCGATTCCACTGGCCGAGGCGCTCCGCGAGCCGGAGCGCCGGATCATCCTGCGGGCGCTCAAGGCGAACGACTGGAACCGGCAGGCGACCGCCGATGCGCTGCAGATCAACCGGACCACGCTGTACAAGAAAATGAAGCAGTTCGGTCTGGATCGAATCGCGGGATGACTCGCCATCGAAGCCCAGGCGATGTTGGAGCAAACCCCGTGCGTCCGGAAAGCCGGGGGTGCTCCTGTTCGGAGGGATTTCGGCCCCGCGGAGAGCGTAATGGAGGCCGCCTGTTGGGCGGGCGGGCGTATACTCCGATAGGAGGGTGGGGTGCTGGTGGGATCGGCACCCCGCGACGCTCCGTGTCCACCGCTCCGCCCGGCGTCCCGCAGAGTTCGAGGATTTGTTGACTATGGACAGCAAGCACTACGACATCGTCATCATCGGCGGCGGGCCGGCGGGCTCGACCGTGGCCTCGATCGTCAAGAAATACAACCCCGGCCTGAGCGTGCTCATCCTCGAGAAGGAGAAGTTCCCGCGCGACCACATCGGCGAGAGCCAGTTGCCGGGCGTCGGGTTCATCCTGCACGAGATGGGGGTGTGGGACAAGATCGAGGCGGCGAACTTCCCGATCAAGATCGGCGCGTCGTACACGTGGGGCAAGAACAACGACCTGTGGGACTTCGATTTCGTTCCGATTGAGCAGTTCCGCGATGACGAGCGTCCCGGCAAGTACGCCGGGCTGCGCACGCTGACGGCGTGGCAGGTGGATCGCGCGATCTATGACAACATCCTCCTGCGCCACGCCGAGGAGTTGGGCGCTGAGGTGCGCGAGGAGACGCTGGTCTCCAAGGTGATGATCGAGAACGACCGTGTCACCGGGTTGAAGCTTCAGTCGGGCGAGACGATCACGGGCACGCACTATGTCGACGGCTCGGGCGTTGTCGGCATCCTCAAGCGGGCGCTCGGAATCCAGGTGTGGGAGCCGCAGGAGCTGCGCAACATCGCCGTCTGGGATTACTGGGAGGACGCGGAGTGGGCGGTGACGGTGGGGAAGGGCGCGACGCGCGTGCAGGTCCGCAGTCTGCCCTACGGATGGATCTGGTTCATCCCGCTCGGCCCCACTCGGACGAGCATCGGCCTCATCGTGCCGGCGGATCACTACAAGTCGATGGGCATGTCGCCGGAGGAGATCTACCTCAAGGCGATCTCGGAGCAGGAGACGATCTCGCGTCTGACGAAGAACGCCAAGCGTCGCGGCGAGACGGAATCGTGCAAGGACTGGTCGAATCTCGCGGATCGGCTCAGCGGGGAGAACTGGTTCATCACCGGTGAGGCCGCGGGCTTCGCCGACCCGATTCTCGCCGCGGGCATGCAGTTGGCGCACAACTCGGCTCGCGAGGTCGCCTACACGATCCTTGAGCTCGAGCGGGGCGAGTACGACGCGAAGTGGCTCCGCGACCGGTATTCCGAGAAGACCCGGACGAACATCCGCCAGCACATCCAGTTCGCGCAATACTGGTACAGCGCCAACTCCTGCTTCAGCGATCTCAAGGAGCATTGCCAGTCGATCGCTTCCGAGGCGGGATTCAAGCTGTCGCCGGCGGACGCGTGGCGCTGGCTGAGCCAGGGCGGGTTCACCAACGACAACCCGGGGTTCACCTATTTCGGCTCGTTCGA